>CAYZFJ010000133.1:0-9378 GCA_964477705.1 uncultured Myxococcia bacterium
AGGGCTTGGTAATATGGAATTGAAGCTTAACCGAACACACATACGGCATGCCGTGCCCGTACAGGGGGTGGGAGGGATGTGTGGCGTGGGTGGGAGTGGACAGGGTGCTTTATGGCCTAATAGCATGGAGTTGTAACTTAACGGAACACACATCCGACATGCCGCAGGGTGGCGACGGGATGTTTGTATCTGAGCGATAACATGCCATGGGTCAACATGGGTTTGGATTATTTTTGTGCGGCGGGGGCGGCTGGAGTGGACAGCCGGCTTATAATCCTGGCAGCAGTGACCCTCACAATAGGGTTATTATCATGACGGGAGAGGGATGCCAGGGCAGGGATAGCCTCAATTGCCTGCAACTGGCCAAGGGCGATAGCTGCCACCCTCCTGCTGTCCGCGTCATCCTCATCCAGACCTTTAAGCAGGAGAGGAACGCCCCTGTTTTCTCGCATGTTACCCAGGGCTTGCAGAACTGCCAGCCTGGTGTTTCTGTCATCACTATCAGCCAGGTTCAGGAGCAGGGGAGTGGCGCTTGTTAACTTCAGCCTGCCGGCTGCTCGGATTAGCTCGGGGGATGGGTGCGGTGATGGAGAAGAGGGCGGTTCATATTGGTCATGCTCTGCTTTTCGGGGATGGGCCAACAGCAATCCAATTGTTTCTCTGGCCTTGGAGTGGCCTGATCTAGTAATACCCTTGATGCCCGCTGCTGCAATGGCTGGAAAGTCATCTTTCGCTGCGGTCGCCAGCGCCGCTAATTCCTCGTCGCTGCAATCTCCGGCAACTAGACCGGCCAGACCCTCCGCTGCTTTGGTGCGCAGACTGGGATCAACCCGTGGGGATTGGATAAGTTGTACAAGCTGCTTGCGGGCTTCGGGTGATGAGTCGCCTGACCTGAGCGTATTTCGTACTGTAAGCTCAAGCTTCATAGTGTCTGTTGGCAGAGTGGAAGCTTCATCTGCCTTGGGAGCGGGGGGGGACTTCATGGTGGGGCTGGGATTTGGGATGGATGATGCTGTAAGGGCAACGGTCAGGGCTGGATTAGTGTTTGCTGAAGCAGAAGCTGAGGCCATAGCCGAAGCCGAAACCGAAGCCGAGTCTAGCCTTGCTGTGGACGAGTCACTGGTCAGGTCGCATCCCCCCATGTGGCAGCATAGTAACAAAAAGGCTAGTGCAACTGGTACTAGACAAGGATCTGTGAAAATATCTCTCATGGAGCCCTTGATTTTTAGCGGACTGTTGTTGTGTGGGGGGGGTGAATGTAAATTCAGGAGTATTCATCCCAATCGAGTCTATATAATCTATACTTGTGCGCTGGTGTGCAATTAATGTTGCACATAGTCTGCTCAGAATACACGTTGATGCCGTCAGGCACAAGTTCACTCTCGCCGATAGTTGCTCAGGCTATCATTCAGCAGCTTATCTGCCGGATTGGAAGGGGCTCTCTTACTGATAAACTGTTCGCTGCTAAAGAGGCTTAATGCCAAAGCCTTATGGGATTAAGCAAAAAAATGGAACTAAATGATGAAAGAGTGGTGTCGTACTCAGCAAAATTCTTTCTTCATTATATATATGCAGGGCGTTGACCTTGTGGGCACCTCATGATAGTTTGCCGCGGGATCAATTCTTGTCTCCGGCCTGAAAGGGGATGGGTGGGGTCTATTCGGGGCTGAGTGTGCAGTTGGCGGCAAGAGCGTTGTGATTGTCAGATCTGACAGGTCTGCAAATTTCCGGGAAGGCAAATCTCCTGTTGCCGACTGTTTGCGTGGGGGGAGAGCTGTCATTATTATATTTAGTTTTCATATGGCTGTGAGTTGTGTTTTATGTTCCGGGATGGCCCGCCTGTGTGTAAAGAAAGCAAGATGACGGACCGAAATGGATTGAGTTGAATCTACTTGGCGAGCTGGTTGCCATGGTTGGCTGGCTGGCAGGCTGGATCCGTTGCATGGGCTGAAATGGTATTCCCGAAGGAGATTGGTGAATGAATGTCAATATGGTGGAGTTGAGCCCTTATGAGAAGAGGGTCGATGTGACAGTACCTGTTGAGGATGTGAAAAAGGCTTATGAGAAGAGCCTTGCCCATCTCAAGCGAGAAGCCAAGATTCCCGGTTTCAGGGCGGGAAAGGTTCCCAACTCTGTCCTTGAACGGCGGTTTGGTGAGTTGCTCAAGAATGAGACGATAAGGGCCATTCTTGAAGATACTACTAACGGAGCACTGGAAGCAACTGGTGCCAAGCCAGTGGTTCAGCCAGCGGTAAACTGGGATGAGTTTGAGCTGGATAAGCCATTTGAGTACAATATCACCTTTGAGGTTATTCCTGAGGTTAAGGTTCAAGGACTGGATGAGATTCATGTAGAGCCTGAAAGTGTGGAAGTAACTGATAAGGATGTGGATGCCAGGATTGAGCGGCTCAGGTCCCGTGATGTGGAATTCAAGCCTGTGGACAGGACTAAACCTGTAGCTGGTGATCAGGTAACTATTAACTACGAGAGCAGTATTGCCGACCGACCTCCAGTTACCAATGAGGGTATTGATGTGGAGCTGGATCAAGATGCTCTCCTGCCTGAGCTGTACGAACTGCTCCTCTCTCTATCGGTGGGCGAGACTGGTGAGAAGAGTTACAATCTCCCTGAAGACTATCATGATAAAGAGCTGGCTGGAGCGGAGATACAGGTGAAGGCCACTGTGGTGGCTGTCAAGGAGAAGGTGCTGCCCGAGCTTGATGATGAATTTGCCAAGGATAATGACTATGAATCCCTGGAGGACATGAAGGTCAAGGTTCGGGAGGAGATTGCCACCCAGAGGGCCAGGGACGCAAAGGAAGAGACCAAGAAGAAGACCCTCGATGCCCTGCTGGAAAAGAACGAATTCCCTCTACCGCCCGGCTTGATAGAGAATCAGACCATGGAGTCCATGTATGAAACGCTCACCTACATGCAGGCCCAGGGTATAGATGTGAAATCCTTGCAGCTTGGCAAGGAAGAGCTTAAAGACGAAGCTCGGCAGAGGACAATTGAAAGCCTGAAGAGGACCATTTTACTGGATGCCCTGGCTGAGCAGGAGGGTATTAAGGTTGATGATGGGGATGTGGACGCAAAGTTCCAGGAGATTGCGAAAGAGAGCGGATATTCGGAAGAGAAGATAAGGGCTGTATATGAGGATGAGGAGAGGCTGAGCGGGCTCAAACAGCGAATAATTCGTGACAAGGCCCTTGATTTTGCCGTTTCTAAAGCTACGATCCAAAAGACACTCGCCACCGCTGAAGAATAATCGACTTGATTTTTTCAGGGGGTGCACTGTTTCTCAATTGCTTCCGATGAGGTGAACATGACTTACCTACCAATCCCTACTGTGGTGGAACAGACCCACAGGGGTGAGCGTGGCTGGGATATTTTTTCCCGGTTACTCAAGGACAGGATTATCTTCCTGGGTACGCCGATTAATGATGATGTGGCTAATATTGTTATTGCCCAAATGTTGTTTCTCGAGTCTGAAGATCCAGATAAAGAGATCAACTTATATATCAATTCGCCTGGGGGATCTGTCACGGCTGGATTGGCCATTTACGACACCATGCAGTATGTGAGAGCTGGTGTATCTACAATCTGTCTGGGGCAGGCTGCCAGTATGGCGGCAATATTGCTTTCAGCAGGAGCTAATGGGCGGCGCTTCATTTTACCCAATGCCCGGGTGTTGATCCACCAGCCCATGGGCGGGTTCAGTGGGCAGGCCACTGATATCGACATCCAGGCTCGCGAAATTCTCAAGCTTAAGCAACGGCTCAATGAGATTCTCGCTTCACACACTGGTCAGGAGTTGGAGCGTATTCAGCATGATACTGAACGGGATTTTTACATGGATGCTGCCGATGCCATAAATTATGGTATCGTTGACAGGATCCTGGAATCTAATCAGCAGCAGGATCAATTCCCCTCCAACAAGCGTAAGTAAAGGGAGAGATTATCGCTTTGGATAAAGGTCGTACGGAAAAAAGCTCACTTAACTGTTCATTCTGTGGCAAAAGCCAGGCGGATGTGGACAAGCTTATTGCCGGACCGATGGTTCATATTTGTAATGAGTGTGTGTCTCTCTGCAATGATATCATAGTAGAAGAGTTGGAGCGGGAGGAACAGGAAGCCGCCAGGGTATCGGTGCCTAAGCCCAGTGAAATCAAAAAGGGTTTGGATGAGTTTGTGATTGGTCAAAACCGGGCCAAGAAGGTCCTGGCTGTGGCTGTTCATAATCATTACAAGAGGATTGGGTCCAGGATAGGCAGAACTGACGATGTGGAGTTGCAGAAGTCGAATATTCTGCTCCTGGGTCCGACTGGTTCCGGCAAGACTCTGTTGGCTCAGACTCTGGCTCGTCAGCTTCAGGTACCCTTTTGCATTGTGGATGCCACTAATCTCACCGAGGCTGGTTATGTGGGAGAGGATGTGGAGAACATCCTGGTCAGCCTGCTTCAGGCTGCCGATGGTAATGTGGAGAAGGCATCCCGGGGTATTGTCTATATAGATGAAGTGGATAAGATTGCCCGCAAGTCTGAGAATGTGTCGATTACCAGGGATGTGTCTGGTGAGGGTGTGCAGCAGGCACTCCTAAAGATCCTTGAAGGCACTGTGGCCAATCTGCCTCCCAAGGGTGGGCGCAAGCACCCCCAGCAGGAATTCATCGCCATGGATACCACCAATATTCTGTTTATTTGCGGTGGTGCTTTTACCGGGCTTGATGCAATCATTCGTGCCCGCACTGATACCAGGGTGATGGGGTTCGGAGCCGATGTGGCTGGCCTTGATGGTGATAGCTCTGGTGCTGGTGCAATCAAACGGGATGTGCTGAAGGATCTCCAGCCTGAGGATTTGTTGAAATATGGCTTGATCCCCGAGTTTGTAGGGAGGTTGCCCATAGTGGCTACCCTGCAGGAGTTGGATGAGGAGGCTCTGGTTGATGTTCTTACCAAGCCGCGCAACTCCATGGTGAAGCAGTACAAGAAGCTCTTTGCCATGGACAAGATTGAGCTGGAGTTTACCACCGAGGCTCTGCGTATGGTTGCCAGAAAGGCCATGCAGCACAAGTCCGGGGCCAGGGGGCTGAAGAACATCATCGAGACCAGCTTGCTGCCTATCATGTATGAAGCACCGAGTGAGTCTGGTATCTGTAAAATCGTGGTCAACGAGGATGTTATAGACGGCAAGTCCCAGCCACTGATGATGTATGAGCAAGAAGCAAAAACCGCCTGATTGGGGTTCTCCCATTTTCCTGTACAACCAAACCTGCCCCGACCCAACTGACTTGAACTCGTCATGGGCTTTGCTCACCGGATTAATAGTTGCCTGCAGGGGGTAGCTTTATAGTTCCTTGCCCGGTTGAAATCTTGAACTAAATAGGAATTTGAATGAAGCTTGGGTGCTGGTCCCTGGGGGAGGTCCAGGGCTCGAGCTTCTGGGCTCGCCACAAAATCAGGTTGTAGGAGAGAATGTTTATATGAAGAATGATCACCAGGACCCAGCCGCTACCACCAATACTGGCCCTATCACCCTGCCTGTGCTGCCGTTACGTGACATTATTGTGTTTCCTCACATGGCAATGCCTCTCTTTGTAGGTAGAACGAAGAGTATTGCCGCACTGGAATACGCCATGTCCCGGAACCGGGAGATTATGCTCACCGCTCAGAAGAAGGCGGCCACTAACGCACCAGATGTTGAGGATCTCTATTGGACCGGCACATTGGGGACCATTGTACAGATGCTCCGGCTGCCAGACAGCACCGTCAAGGTTCTGGTTGAAGGTAAGGCCAGGCTCGCCCTCGATGGGGTGGTGGAAGAGAGCGCCCCATGTATGCTGGTGAACGCTCATATTCTAGAAGAACCAGATGCGGGGAACCTGGAGTGCCAAGCCTTGATGCGCTCCCTGCGCAGTTCCTTCGAGACCTATGTAAAGTTTAACAGAAAGGTGACTCCCGAGGTGTTCATGGGCATATCAGCCATCGATGAACCCTCACGTTTCGCCGATATGGTTGCTGGCAACCTGCAGCTTAAGTTTAGTGACAAGCAGGCTGTGCTTGAAATCCTCGATGTGGAGGCCAGACTGGAGAAGATTCTTGAATTGCTCCAGGCGGAGATTGAAATCCTCCAGGTGGAAAAAAAGATTAAGGCCAGGGTGCGCAAGCAAGTTGAAAAATCCCAGAAGGAATACTACCTGAACGAGCAGATGCAGGCTATCCAGAAGGAGCTCGGAGATCGGGATGACCTGAAGACAGAGATTTATGAGCTTGAAGAGCGGATCAAATCTGTCGGGCTGTCGGCAGAGGCCAGGGATAAGGTCGAAAAGGAGCTGCGTAAGCTGAAGATGATGGCCCCCATGTCTGCGGAAGCTACGGTCGTCCGCAACTATATAGACTGGATTCTATATTTGCCGTGGGACAAGGTTACTGCCGGTAAGCTTGATATCGAGGAGGCGGCCAAGGTCCTGGATGAGGACCACTATGGCCTTGATAAGGCCAAGGAGCGAATCCTGGAATTCTTGGCAGTGGAGGCCCTGGCTAAGAAGCACAGGAGCCCCATCCTTTGTCTGGTGGGCCCGCCAGGTGTGGGGAAGACCAGCTTGGCCAAGTCAATTGCCCGGGCTACAGGCAAGGATTATGTGCGCCTCTCCCTTGGCGGGGTCAGGGATGAGGCAGAGATTCGGGGGCATAGGCGTACTTATATCGGTTCCATGCCCGGCAAGATTATTCAGAGTCTGAAGAAGGCTGGCAGTAATAATCCTGTGTTTCTGCTCGACGAGATCGACAAGATGAGTGCAGATTTCAGGGGTGATCCGGCTTCAGCTCTGCTGGAGGTGCTGGATCCTGAGCAGAATTACTCGTTTAATGACCATTATCTTGACCTGGATTATGACCTATCTCAGGTGATGTTCCTCACGACTGCCAATAATCTTCATGCGATTCCGCCCGCATTGAGTGATCGTCTGGAGATCATCCAGCTCTCTGGGTACACCGAATTCGAGAAGGTGAAAATCGCCCAGCAATATCTGATCTCCAAGCAGATGACTGCCAACGGTATTGATGGTGCGGAGGTGAGCTTCAGTGAGGATGCCCTTAGGCTTATGGTTAACGAATATACTCGGGAGGCAGGGGTGCGGAATCTGGAGAGGGAGATCGCCAGCATTTGCAGAAAGATAGCCAGGCAGCTTTTGAAGAAGGGAGAGCTGGGCAAGGTGCGGGTGGGCAAGGAGCTGGTGAGGACGTATCTTGGGGCTCCCAAGTATCACCAGGCACAGACTGACAAGGTAGATCTGGTTGGGGTTGCTAACGGTTTGGCGGTAACAGCGGTGGGTGGAGACCTGCTTACCACTGAGGCTATTGCCATGCCTGGAAGTGGAAAGCTCATCGTTACCGGCAAATTGGGTGATGTTATGCAGGAATCGGTGCAGGCAGCCATGTCTTATGTGCGATCCAGGGCTGAACTGCTGGGGCTTGACCGTGATTTTCAACAGAATACGGACATACACGTGCACTGTCCTGAAGGAGCGATCCCCAAAGATGGTCCTTCTGCTGGGATCACTATGGCTACTGCTATGGTTTCGGTGCTGTCAGGCATCCCTCTCAGCCGCAACCTGGCTATGACTGGTGAGATTACCTTGCGGGGCAGGGTGCTCGAGGTGGGTGGGGTTAAGGAGAAGATTCTGGCAGCCCACCGGGCTGGGGTTACTAAAGTGCTCATCCCCTTTGATAATGAGAAGGACCTGAAGGATATACCGCAGAAGGTGTGTAAGGCTCTGGAGATTATTCCTGTGCTCCATATGGATCAGGTGTTGGAACATGCTCTTGGAATTCAGAGTAAGAGGTGAGAGGGGAGAGGTGAGAGGGGAGAGGTGAGAGGGGAGAGCAGGAGCAGAAGGGGCGATCGGCGCTCGCCCGCAATGGGCAGGATGCCTTACACGAAGACACGAAGACATGAAGGGATAAAGAAGGATTATCCCGAAATGTGGTGGTGACCCCGCCGGCGGGTTAGGTGTACCGCTAACGAAGGGCACGGCATGCCCTACCCCTATAGGTGCTGGGTGGGTGGGAGGTGTGGGGAATGAATGGTGGTGACCCACCTTGTACTGTGCACCTCCTCTGGCAGGTGTCGCTTTGGCGGTGGCTGTCGCACGATCAGATTTCAAAATTTACATTATATGATCACGCTATATTTTTTTTGTTGACATGGGGGCTGCATTTTCATACATTGCGTTGGCTCCGAAGGGAAACAGGGCGAATAGCTCAGCGGGAGAGCATCGGTCTTACACACCGAGGGTCACAGGTTCAAACCCTGTTTCGCCCACCGGACATTGGGGTGGTAGTTAAGTCGGTTATAACGCCGGCCTGTCAAGCCGGAGGCCGCGGGTTCAAGTCCCGTCCACCCCGCAAAATACAAAGCCTGGAATCGCAGATAACAAGCGGCTCCGGGCTTTGTTGTTTTTGTTCGACACATATCTATTTCATTCCCCAAATTCTGGTCATGGTTAGATGTAGCAAGGGAATGAGGTTGGGGAATGCAATAAAGTGGACAGAGTGCAGCCACCACATGTGATTGTTGGTGGTGATAATACAAATCGGGTTGGCGGGTCATTTGTACCGCTCAGCTCAGGTCTTTTTCCCGTATATCTGCTTACGCATATGGGTAAGGCGTTCGGCCAGGGCCTTTTCCAGGCCGCTTTCTGGATCCGGGTGGTAGTACATATGACCGTTCAGGGCGTCGGGCAGGTACGATTCGGGAACATAGTGCCCTTCAAAGTTGTGGGGATACCGATAGCCAGCCCCGTATCCCATCGACTTCATTATGGAGTTCTGAGCATTGCATAGACGGAGGGGGGGAGGCAGTGAGCCAGTATTAAGTACGTCCTTGCGGGCTGCGGCGTATGCCGTGAGCACGCTGTTTGATTTGGGGGCCAGGGCCAGGTAGGCAATAGCCTGTACAATGGGGAGAACGCCTTCCGGTAGCCCCACCAGTTCTACTGCCTGGAGTGCGTTCACCGCAACCTCCAGAGCCCTTGGGTCAGCATTGCCTATGTCTTCAGAGGCGAAGATGACCATACGGCGCACGATGAACCTGGGTTCTTCGCCACCCTCAAGCATACGAACTGCCCAGTATATGGCTGCATCAGGATCGCTCCCCCGCATCGATTTGATGAAGGCGCTGACCAGATTGTAGTGTTCCTCCCCTTTCTTATCGTAGAGCACCCTCTGTCCGGCCAGAGCTTCCCGGGCCATCTCCGCAGTGATAATGTTCCCTTCAGTCTCCGATTCTGGTTCTAGTTCTGGTTCGGTCCTTGATTCTGGCGTTGCCCCCTGTTTGCCCCCCCCCCCCCCCCCCCCCCCCCCCCCCCCCCCCCCCCCC
>CAYZFJ010000134.1:0-1579 GCA_964477705.1 uncultured Myxococcia bacterium
CTCGACAAACCTAAAGCCTACATGACATCAGCCATCAGGGCTGGCATTACATCCACAGCGACGGCGACGGGAGCCACCGCCCATGTGCCCATTATCGGCTCAACAACAGATGGAGCAGTGGGCTCAATTGCAGCCCTGTCCGGCCCTGCTTCAGCATCATGGGCACTTTACGGGCTTGCTGCCGTGGTGATTCCATTGCAGCTATTGCTCCTGTGGCTGTGCACATTTCCCGCAATCGTCTCAGAGAAAGAGGTGAATCTGCCAGTCACCATGGGATTTGCCCACCACACAGGCCGTATGAATGGTCTGGGCTTTGTAGCCGCTGATATGGGGGCAACGTTCACCATGCTGCTCCTGGTGATGATTGGCGGGTGCCTGCCGCCTCACTTGTGGGCTTACACTCAGGGTATCTATGATGGCCCCGGTCTGCTGGCCACCGTTCTCTTTTTTCTAGTGGCTGGGGGGACGGGTGGAACACTCTCCATCCATGGAGCGACCAGACTGGCGACAACAGCAGGTGGCGCCATCCGACTGGCGTTCCTTGTCCCCATGGTGGCATGGATCATTTGGCAGGCTCCGTGGACCTGGAGTATTCTGGGGTGAAATGGAACTCGTAATACCACCAGATTCAACAAACAACATGACCGAGGGTGAACCCCATCTGAACAGGCACAGGAGACTCCTGGGAGCCATCCAGCAAATCGCCAGGCGGCAACACCTGAACCTTGTCCTGGTGCGGCTGCTTATCCTCCTGGCTCCCCTCATCCCCATACTCATGCTCCCATGGCTCATCCTGCCATGCACCCAATCGGCTCCCTCATGGTGGCCCACCATCTGGCAGCCCCCTGTAACACTGCTCAGTCTGCTCTCCGTGTCAGCCCTGGCTGTTACCATCTCTGGGCTCATAGCTCTTATCACCATCCGCAAACCGACGTTGGTTGAGACTGCCCGACAGCTTGACAAAACCGGTAACCTGGAGGGGCGCTTGGAGGCACTGGTGGAAGCTACACCGGAGCGGATGGGGGTTCTCTTCCCGTCTCTGCTGGCAGATGGGGAGAGGCTCCTCTTTGCTGCTGATGAACACAGACGCAAGGCTCCCCTGCCTTGGATGGCCAGGTATGTCAGGCAGCACAGGCAGCGCCTCGTAAAGGCAGCGCTCATCGGCTTTACCCCGGCTATTTTAGTAGTCGTGGCGATTGGCATGGCCGCTGCCACACAGGAAGCCACCCCCAGCCGGCAAGGGATGACCTTCTTCGCACAGAGCTGGTGTGGGGCTTTGGCTAGCCTTGGCTTGCCTGCGGCTGAGAGGGATATGAATTCTGTTGCTCCCCATATGGTTGAAGTTGATAGAGTAGGCGAAGGAGAGAGGGGGCATGAATCTGTCACATCCGCCGCCGCTGCCGCTCCCGCTGTGACTACCGACGACACCACCAGGACCATCAATAATGCCTCAGCCGAAGGCACACCACCATCCGCTGGGCAGGCTGACACAGACAACACCCGGCACCAGCCAGCCGCCGTCGGAACCTCCGGTGACACAGAGAGCCCGACAGATCCTGCAGCTGCAGCTCTGGCGGAG
>CAYZFJ010000134.1:1679-9296 GCA_964477705.1 uncultured Myxococcia bacterium
GGAGCACAACGCCAACTACAGCTAGACTACCTTCCCCCCCAATACCACCGAGTAGTCGAACACTACCTGACCACAGTGAATCAAGACTGATCACAACCTTGATGGTTTTCTTGGGTATACAATGTGCCGTGAAGGCTTATTTCCAGTTGAGCATGTATTCTCGGTCAGGTAAGTGCGCCTGAAAAACTCCTGTAGATCAGGGAAGTCTGTCTCTGGCCGGTGCTGGGTGTTGCACCGAACTGTGCCTGTTGCTGGTAGTGCCGGCTTCCAGCCGGCAAACCCCCTATTCCTGCTGCTCCTCGGCATATGCTAGTAGTGCCGGCTTCCAGCCGGCAAACCCCAACATCAAGTGCCGCCCTTCTTTCTCTGTGCACTTGAGTATCGCCAATCCATCGCATTCTTAACCAGTTCGGCCTTGACCGGATTTTGTTCGATATACTCGATTGTCTGCTCTAAATGCCTAGCATCGCGCATGTAGCGATCGTAGTATTCACGTTGCCAGAACTCACCGGAATGATTCAAATTTTTGTTTGCTTGGTTGGCCATAAACGATTTCCAGGAGTGGACCACCTGGGCCAATGGATGTTCGGGCATCGTTTCTATGAGCACATGTACGTGGTTGGGCATCACACACCAAGCCAACAGGTGGTAGCGTTCGCCGTCGAAATGCAAGAGGGCGCCTTCAACCATGGTAGCGATACGTTCCTCGGCCAGGTAACATGCGCCGTGGCCTTGGTCGAGCCAGTCCCTGATGCGTTGTTCTCGTTCGTTTTGGCGACGTTCCTCGGGTAGAGATGCAAGCTCTTCTGTCAATCGACCTAAGACGGTTTGTGGAAGGGAATCGGCGAGTCGGAAGGTGATGCTTTGGACTAAGCCAGGGGCATCGCGGTGCGGGAGGTAGCCGCGGCTGTGCCATTCTTCATTTTTCTGGAGATGCTGGGGGAGAGGCCGGCTGGAAGCCGGCACTCCCGGCGATATGCTGGAAGCCGGCGTTCCCCGCAGGGTGGTCCTTTCCTCCGGATTAATCGGGGGCCTATCAGCGCATCGTGGAGGAATCTCAATCATTGCCTTGTTGATCAGATCGCTGGCATATGCCTCCAGCCCCAGCCGCTGTGCCTCCAGCGGCAAGGCCACCTCAATCAGCTTCTTTCGGACAACCTCATCAGTCACGATGGTCTCCTGTATATTCATCAGGCGCTGGGAGATGCTTTTTATCCAATCAAGGCCGACTTGTCCAGGTTGCATGAACCTGACAAATAGTCCCGAGCGACTGTCAACAATGACCAAACTCCACTTGTTGACTTATAGCTATTGTCGGGGAGGGTGCGTTTCGTCAAACGAGCGGAGTTCAGCGGCATCCTGCATCCACATCAATGGGGGAGCGGGGAGATTGGAGGTGGTATGTGTGGGTAGTGTGAAGGGAGGGGAGGGAGAGAGAGTGGACTTTACTTATCTCCCATGTGACCTCAGTACACATTATCGACAAGGTACAGGCCAGAACGTTGAGCACAGCCCCCCATGCCCTGTCTTCATATAGACTCTTTTTTTTCACTTATTGGGAAAAATTTTTCTGCTAGAACAATTTTTCTCACAATTAAACTTTTTATCCCACAAATAATCAAATTCGTTCTGAGGCTATAAACAAAAATTTCGGGAACGAAAATAGATACCAGTTAACAGGATCAATTAATTTTGATGGGATCAAGAAGTATGGCTAGAACGACCCTTAATCACAAAAAACGCCTTCAAGAACAGGAATCAGAACCGAAACTCAGCCTGATTGGTGGGCCACCCTATGCGGGCAAGACAGTTCTCCTGCTCCACCTCCTGCGGGAGGCCCTGTACAGGGGAGAGAATGCAGTGGTGATCCTGTCCGATGACCCAGAGGCGTTCCTTTATGCAGCGGAACGTAATCTGGATCTGGATTTAACGCAACCTCTCGATTCAGGGCAGCTTCGCATTTTTCAATTTGGTGATGATACGGAAGCCCTGTTCCATCTTAATCCCAATTACAACTTCAACTATGCAGTGCGCCAGTTCACTGAAGAGTTATCGGCACTGGTGAAATACTGTAAGGCGGACTTCCTGGCTTTTGACTCCATAGACCCAATCTTTGCCAACAGTAAACCCACATTTGCCAAATCAGCAGTGAGGCATTTCATCAGGGCATTGAGAAAGCTCCCTGTTAAGTGCTTCATGACCGTTCTGGGGGGACTGGAAGACCCGGGCATCTCCCTGGAATTGCAGGAGCTGTCATTCAATTGCGATCTGCTCATGTCCTTGAAAAGGAAGGGCTCAATGAGGACTATTGCCATGAGCAGCTCCCCATTGGATCTCCCAGACAGTCCCCGGCATCAGGTTCTGTTCACGCCTTCAGGGGAGCTGGTCTTCGAAGAGTTGATCAATACCGAAACGGTCTATCAAGTGGGTGGTAGCGTAGAGATGGTTGGAAGCGGGGGGGACGACAAGCACCCAGGCCAGCACCAGCACCAGCACCAACAGCATGACTATGCTTATGTTCCGACTTCTATACCTGAGTCTGCGTCTGAGCTTGCTCCCGCTCCGGCCCAGAATTCAGTCCCATCACCCGCTGTGTCCCACGCACCGCAACCATCACCAGCACCACCGACACCACAAGCCTCTTCGTCGCCATATCGGCCTCAACTGAATGAAATGGCTCCGGTCGCTGCTCCGGCGCTTGTGCCTACACCTGCGCCCCAACAGACACACTATAATCAGCCGCAGCCACAGTCCCAACGTCAACCCCAGGATAATCAGCGCCGTGCTCCCCAACAGTCCTCCCCAGCGCCCTCGCCCATGCCCATGCCCCAGGCACCGCCGCCGCGCCCTATCCTGGCCCAACCACCCACGTTCACCTCCGCCTCCGCCTCCGCCTCCACATCCAGGTCCAGGTCGATGCCTGTCCATAGAGGAGCACCGTTCCAGGCCCCAGAGGATGAGTCCGCCCTGCCACCGATCCTGAACCAGTGGCTGAAAGGCGCTATCAAAAAGACCTTACTCCTGGCGCTTATCTTTGCCTCATCTGTTCATGTCACCAGTTGCTTCCCCATCTGGGATTCTCTGGACGACGACCAGGCAAACGCCATGATTTCTACATCGGATGAGGTAGGGGAGTGGGACGAAAACCCTGCAACACCCATTATTCATGAGGAGAGGAGTTCATCAGACTACTACCTGGAAAATCCTCACCCCCTGGCAGCGTGGAATGATGGCCAAATGCTTCAGGCGGAGGCAGAGATAGATACCAGTGATGACTACCCCCTGTATCCGACCAGCAGGAGGGGTGGCATATTCCCATGGGTTGTGCCGGACAATGCCAACATGCGGGAAACGGCCGCCAGTCAAACTATGGGTACCAGAAGGATTGTCGTAGGCCCCCGCTCTTCAGCAGGCCAGAAGCCCGGGGTTGCTACCACTGCAGGTGCCCGTACCCGCAATCCAAAGGGACAAAGAGCAGATTATGGCAAGTGCAACATGGACAATGCCTACCTCATGATGCAGGACGAACAGCGTGATGATGCCCTGAATTGTTATCGGACCCTTCTGACGAGCAGGAAAGGGGATGAACCCGATTACCGCAATGTGCTCTTTGCTCTTGTGGCTGTGCTCTGGGCTTCGGGGGACGAAAAATCGAACCGGGAGGCTCTGTCCCATCTTGATACCCACCTGCGCCGCTATCCCCATGATAGGGAGGCCCTGCTCAGACGAGCCAGATTATACACATCATTGCCTGACAAACAGGGCTATGAGAGTGCTATCTCAGATTACCGGGAGTTTCTGCGTCTCCATGACGGCGCCCCCAATTCCACCGAAAGCGAAGACCAGGAGCAGCCCCAGTCAAGCACCCAGTCTCAGCAGAAGAGCCACGCCCAGAATCGGCTCATCACCCTGATCGCAGCCCCATCCCAAACCCGAGCCCGGGCTCAAGTTCAGGCCATACCCAACTACTACGCAGCCCCCTACAAGTTGGCTGCAATGGAGCCCCAGTCCCCGCCCCCCACCAAAAAAAAAGTCAACACCACCCAGCGGACAAAAGCCCTGCTCGAACTGGCCGCGGTACTCTCCTGGTCGGGCACCCCTGAAGCAATAGCAGAAGCCGAGAGTATCTACACATCCCAATTGTCCGCAGAGCCAGGCAATTATCAGCTCCTGCTTCTGCGGGGCAGGGTGCGAAGCTGGGCTGGCAATTACCATGGAGCCATAGGGGACTATAAGGCATATCTGCTCAGAAACGATGACAGGACAGTCCGTCAGGAGCTGGCCATAGCCTTGACTGGAATCGGCGATTTCCAAGCAGCCGAAGCTCAGTACGCTCGCCTTGATCAAGAGATCCCTCTGACTGGTCAGGTGCTCCTCCAGAGAGGACAGGCACACATGTGGGCAGGAAACTATGATGCAGCCGAAGCCATCTTTCTCAAAGTGAAGATGGAGAACAAGGAGACTGAACTCGAGTTGGCTGACCAGGCCGAGCTGGAGCTGGCCAACATGGAATCTTACCGGGGAAACCAACTGAAGGCCCTCCAGCTATTGGACCAGTTGCTTGCCCGCCGCCCCCACATGGAAGAGGCAGTAAAACAGCAGGAAAAGATACGGGCAGGCTGGAGATCAAACCTGACCCCATACATGAACCTGTTTGCTGACAAGACATCCAGTTTCCGTGAGGTGACCGGTATAGGCGGGGAGATGGTGCTGTCTCCCAAATTGAGCTTGCTGGTGGATGTGGCCTCGTATCGGCTTGATAAGGGAGACTACTCGGGCTCATCCCGCCACCTGGATTTAGGGGCTGAATACCGCCCTGCAGACTGGATTACCCTTCAATTGACTGGTGGGCCCCGTTTTAGTGGGACAAATGGCGTGAACGGTGGTGGAAGAGCTGCTGCCAACATGGCTCTATCGCCCAACTGGTCCCTTGATGCGGCAGCAACAGTGGATGAGTTTTCTGACTGGATGAACTACCCGGATGCGGTGCGAGAGGGGGTAAGGGGAGTGGACCTGACGGGGAGTGTGGGGGGTAGTGCAGGTCCGGTCGAGACGTGGGCACAGGCAGGGATGAAACTGCTCGATGACGACAACAGGGCGGTGGAGGTGATGGGGTCGGCTACGGTTCCCGTTATCTGGATGCTCAGCGCCGGCTATTCGGGCCATTACCTGGGGTGGACCAACGATAGCGCCCTCTATTGGTCACCCCAGAGCTATGTCTCCCATCAGGCTATCGTGCAAATTGATGGCTCAGGCAGGGGCAGTGGTAATAGTGCCGGCAACGACGGCAACGACGGCAGCGGTAAAAGCGATAGCGGCGGTGATGGGGGCAAGGCAGGGAGTGACAAAGAGAGTGAAGGGGGGCTAGGAAGCGGCCTGCAGTGGCATGCTCAGGCAGGAGTTGGAACCTCATCGGAACGGACAGGGACTGGCCGGGAAACCGGCTGGGATCTGGCCTGGTCTGGTGGCGCGGGTATCAGCCTGCCCTTGGGCAATTCTGCCTCCCTGGGAGGCAATGCCATGGTAGGCGCATCCGAGCGGGAAGATAACCGGTACTGGTGGACGACAGGCAGCCTTCTTTTCAAGTGGTATTACTGAATATAGGCGAAACAAAAATGGGCAAACATTACCTTACATGGTTTCTCCTTTTAGCCATTCTGGCAGCAGCATCATGGGTTGCACTCGGTTTAGCCTTAAAAATGCCCCAGGTTGTGTCGCTAGAAACCGATTCACTAATCGGTATCCTCCGCACCTTCAACTGGATATTGCTCTTCGGCTTTTTCCTGGTGCTTATGGGCCGACACCTGGTCATGCTCGGGCTATCCGTGGCCGAGTCAGTGTCGAGGGCGAGAGACTCCTCGTTCCCATCCCGCACTAAGCCCAACCGAAGTCAAAACCAAAGTGCACGGTATGGTGGCAGCACCATCGGCAGCTCCGGTGACAGCAGCAGCGTTGGAAGCAGCACTCTGCCCCAGGACAGCCTCCCAAACGAAGAACCGAAAGTTTCTGTGATTGTGCCCGCCTTCAACGAAGGCCCCTGCATAGAAGCCACCATCAAGTCGCTTATTGCCGTTGACTACCCGAACCTGGAAGTGGTGGTGGTAGACGATGGCTCCACCGATGACACGCTGACCAAGGCAAGGAAATTGCAAGGAAAGCACGGCTTTGCCACCGTGACGGTGATCTCCACACCCAACAGGGGCAAGTGCGCAGCCCTCAATGAAGGCATCAGCAAAGCCGCCGGTCAGTTCATTGCCGTAGTCGATGCAGACTCAATACTTACCCCATCATCTCTGACGGCTGCCATGGAACGCCTGGCTGACCCCACCGTGGGAGCCGTGGCGGGGAAAGTGGTGGTGCTGAACCGGGTAAATATCCTCAGCCGCATGCAACACATTGAGTACCTCAAAGGACTCAACATGCACCGCCGAGCCCAAGGGTTCATCCATGCGGTAGGCATAGTGCCCGGCCCGGTGGGCATCTTCCGGCGCACCGCCATGGAAGATGTGGGAGGCTATGACAACGATACGTTTGCCGAGGATTTCGACCTTACAGTCAAGCTTATCAAGGCTGGATGGAAGGTGGATTTTGAGCCTGGGGCCATAGCCCTGACCGAAGCGCCTGAATCCCTGCTCCCATTAGTAAAGCAGCGGTACCGCTGGACAAGGGGCATCCTGCAGGTAATCAAAAAGCATTTAAAAAGCCAGTTTTTCACCTCCGGTAGCGGGAGCGCACAGGGCAGATTTACCCTGCTTTACTTTATCCTTGAGGGTCTGATCATGCCCTTCTTCAACATGATCTGGGTAAGCTTCCTGATGCTGTCGCTCTTCAGTTCTGCAACAATGAACGCTGCTCTTGGCATGTGGCTCCAACTGGTCATCCTGGAGATGATCACAACCCTATTTTGTCTTGGGGAAGAGGACAACAATCTCCTCCCTGTGCTTTTGGTGCCAGCAGAACGCTGGATTTATCAACCTTTATTAGACACGGTCAGAGTGTTGGCGAGCATTGAGGAATTTTTCGGTGTGAGGATGCTCTGGGGCAAATTGAGTAGAAAAGGACGTGCTGCATGAATATTACTGCGCCAATTGCAACATTGATTTTCCTAACCACGTTCTTGACGGTGGTTGGTGCAATCATCACCTACAGTGCCTTCAAGCTTCGAGAGAGAAAAAACCGCCGCTCTTCAGGGGGAGCTGGCCAATCTGTTGCGCCCCCCGGCCCCGGCCCCGGCCCTGGCTATAGCCCCGCCCCGGATCTTAGCTCCCTTTCAGGTGCAGGCACAGCACCAGTCCCTGTTAATATGTCCTTTCTCAAGGAATACAGGCCGTCCCACAAACGAGCAGGAGCAAGAACGGCAAGGGGAAGCTGGGGAGCATGGAGTGAGAGGGACTTTTCAGAGGCCAATGTGAGCCTGGCTGGTGCTGCTGGAGACGTGGGAACATCACAAACACCACCACAACAACCAATGCCTGCGCCCTATTGGACCCAGGCAGCAGCACCGCCTCCACCTGCCCGAAAGAGCAGACTCACCCTGGTCCTGGTGATTATATTGGCTATTATCGCCATCATTGCCATCGGCAACCACTTCCCCGGCCTGGTTAACAGGTCTATCCA
>CAYZFJ010000135.1:0-9295 GCA_964477705.1 uncultured Myxococcia bacterium
CAGGCTGTGAAGGGGCCAGGAGGAGCTCCTCCCTGTTTCTCGAGCCCATCCTCCCGCAAGAAAGAGGCACCAGCCCGGCCAGCCTCAAGGCTCGCATAGTGGTGGATGGGATCTCCAATACCCGAACAACCGAAGGGCCCCTTGAGCATACGCTTCTCTCTATGGGCATCCCCGGCAAACACCAACTGCACAACTGTGCGTGTGCAATCGCTGCCCTCCAGACAGTCAGCCACATTGTCCCCGTTCCCACAGCGGCAATTAGTCAAGGGGTGCAGGACTGCTTCTGGCCGGCACGCCTGCAGGAGATCCCGGCTGCAGCAGATGGCAGCCGTCCAGCCATGCTTATCGATGGAGCCCACAACCCCCACGGGGCGGCTGCGCTGGCGGCCTACCTGGACGAGAACTACGGGGACAGAAATGTGGTTCTGCTCACCTCTATTTTGAAGCGAAAAGATGCCCTGGCCATTCTTGAGGCCCTGGCCCCCCTAAGCAAGCATGACCTGGTGCTGGTTGACATCGGAAAGGAGACCGGACAGGAGGCGTGGACCCCTGCAGAGTTGACCGCCTTATTAGCGGGCATGAACGAATCAGCCCGCCTCCACCAGGCAGACAGCCTGGAGAGAGGTCTGGAGTTGGCCTGCACACTAGCAGGGAGAGAAGGCCTCGTACTGGCAGCCGGCTCCCTGTATCTGGCCGGACTGCTACTGAAGAAGCTGGGAGGCCTTAAAGCCGGCCGAGCCTCCCTTCATTCCTAATCTGCCACGCACCTATTATCTTCGCATCGAGGATTTTCCAGGAAAACGCAGTCATACATAGCCCCATCACAATCGACTTCCTTCGATAATTCCTCAAGGTAATCAACCTTGTCAGCGTTGACTGGTGAAGGGCAATCACAATCGATGTCTGCCTGCCATATAATGCAGGTATCGCCCTGTGCACATGCTCCAGCAGAATCAACCTCGTCATGGAATTCATCCCGGCTGATCCCACAGGAAATGACAGAAACCATACAGAAAGCGAATACTGAAAGCAGCAGCAGGCTGTTCCTGATCATTCAAGCACCTCCTTGATGAAGCCTTTACAATATTGCCAGAAATGAAGATGAGGTCAACAGAAACAGAGTACATAAAAGCTTTCAAAGAACTAGCTAGGATCAGGGGTAATATCGTACCTTTTGCTCACGCATATACACAGGAGATGCTCTCATCAAACAGAGCCTGGTTCATGGCGGGATCCTGCTGAGCAACCAAAGGTATTGGCGATTGCATGTTCCTGCCAGATAGTATTCGTAGTTTGGCAAAGCATCCATTGACAACGTGGGGGCAAAAGTCCTACCATGTCCTACCATTAGCAGGCTTGTGCGAGCGCCCTGCTCATTCGATTTTTTCAGGTGAGGAAGAGAGACCAATCCTTCTGATGGACCTGATTACTCAACCCCAACCAAACCAGGTATTCCCCGGACAGGTAAAGGAGATACCCATGAATAATGATAACAGCAACAATACCAATAGCGGTTACAACGGCAACAGCCCGAACACCGGGAGCAGCCCGAAACGAAAACAGAGCCTCTATTTTCCAGAAGACATGCTCTTGGAAATCCAACAGGAAGCAAACAGGCAAGATCGCTCACTCTCCTGGATCGTTCAGCAGGCCTGGAGGATTGCCAGGCAGGAGATGAAGAAGTTCCCATCGATCAATGATGATGATGATGGTTCGGTGGACGAATACGAATTCAGAGGGAACCCGTAATCAGGTCCACCTTTGCTTTGAAAAAATTAATCGAGACGGATAGATACATGCACATGCAGCTTGGAGAACCCCAGGCTCCCGGAGGACACCCTATCAATGAATAATACAATGATTAATACAGCTCTCGACCGTTTACCGGTCAGACGAGGACGACTGGTGCCCACCATGGCAATCCTGCTCCTGACCGGGGTGTTTGCCATCTCTTCTGCTGGGTGCGACAACACCGCCGAAGAGACAACAGATACGGGCTTCATTGATGAGACACCCGATACCGGCCTGACGGATACAGGCGATGGCCAGGGCAACAACTCCGACCTACTCTATCCCGATGAAGCGATGAAGGTGGCATTTATTTTTGCACCAAAGGACGACTCTGGGCCAATCAAGACCAGAGACCTGCACGCCACCGAGGAGCTTACCTCCTATAAACTGGAGGCCTGGAAGAGCAACCCAATGGACCTGCCAGACGTTACCAATATTACCAATCCCAGCCTGAGCGAAAACGGGGAGATTAACTGTGATCTGGGATGTATCATGAATCCTGAGGGAACCTGGCTGCTTCACTACCAGGTAGTGGACTCAGAAACCAACAACAGAAAGCTCCAGTTGTCTCGTCTCAACATCGGCTATCTGCTTGATAAACTCAGCACCCGTACCATAGCCGAAGGGACCAACCTGGGCAAAGCCATGTTCGCCGGCTCCAGCATTGTCTATGGCAAATTACTGGGCAACAATGACGGGATGAGTATACACGCCCAGCGAATCTCGGGAGATGGGTCTGATGACCATCTTGTGGCTGAAGTACCTGATATTGCAGGGTTTACCACCGATCCCAACCGGGCCAGGGTAATCATCTTCAATGCCACCCTGTCATGCATGAAGATCCGCCTTGCCAATGCTGAGGGAGAACCCGACAACCGTCTCATATACACCATCGGCCAGACATGCAGCGCCGGCGGGAGTGAATTTTCTGCAAACGAACCGGCCGCAGTGAGCCCGGATGGCAACTACCTGGCAATAGTCACCAAGAACAAGGTGGACGACCTGGATATAAGATGGCTGAGATTGCAGATGATCAATATTGGTGGCACCGAAGGCACTGTGGATGGTCAGTTCAAGTTGGGGCCTGCCGGGAATAGTGCATGCCAGCAGAATCGTGGGGAGAATGAGTATACTGAGGCAACGGATTTAACCTGGTCACCTGATGGCAAGTATGTGTACCTGCTCGCCCGTGCCAACTGCGGCAAGTTTGATGTGGCCGAGAGTGATATCCTCCGGTTCAGTGTGGCCGCCGATGGCTCCATCGAGGACCGCACCAACCTGACCAGGAACCCCAAGGATAACTTCCCCTACGCCCTGCCCATCGATGCTTTCTCCCTCTCGCCGCAGGGCAAATGGATGTTCCTCACCATGCCCCCTTACGAGTGGATCAGCACAAGAGAGCTGTACGCTATCTCTGCAAATGCCTATGAGACTGAAGGGTTTGTGTTGACGGATACAATGATCAGACTCACCCGCAACCGCCAGCTATCAGTGCAGTTCCCCATGGCCAGACCGTCCCGCTGATTTTGAAGGGTGATGCTCGCCTCCGGGTGGTGCCACCCATGCACTAGTCTCAAATGTAGGGACCTTGTCTCAAATCTCCCCGCCTTGCCGCAACCCTCGGACTTTTGAGACAACCCAGCCACTTTTGAGACACTCTCCCCGCTTAATTGGGCGCAAACAATGCGAACCAATGCGTGAGCTAGGTCCACCACCCAGGTCCCAGAGACATATCGGCGAGGGATTGGAGTGTTCAGGGGTTGGGGAATGAGGGTTGAGGGTTGAGGGTCGAATCAACAGATGAGCTGGCCACGGATGCGCTTTGGAGGGCGCAGTGGCGCGTTACCATTCTTGTCATGCCAGATAGCGTGCGCAGCAGGGAATGGCTCCAGAGCTCGATCCAGGATCCCGTGAACCCAGGCGAGAAAGAGGCCGTAATTGGTCATGGGCACACCCAGAGCCTCCGCCTGGTCCTGGCGATTCATCATGTCACGCCTGGTCAGGGTGCAGGCACCACAGTGGATGATCAGCTTGTATGAAGCTACGTCTGCAGGAAAGTCCATACCGGAGCTAAAGCCAAACTGTAGTTCACTGCCCACCTTTTGCCTTAGCAACCGTGGAATCTGAACGTTCCCAATATCGTCCGCCTGACGATGGTGGGTGCAGCCCTCAGAGATAA
This sequence comes from uncultured Myxococcia bacterium, assembly GCA_964477705.1. GTDB lineage: Bacteria > Myxococcota_A > JAVEVO01 > JAVEVO01 > CAYZFJ01 > CAYZFJ01. Next base: position 3,971 of record CAYZFJ010000135.1, read on the forward strand.
GCACCCTATCACCGGGCTGCAGCCGGTCAACCACCTTGAGCCCTCCAACGAAACGCTCAAGCTCCCCTTTGTATCTGGCCATCAGGATGGAAAACCCGGTGAGCAGAACATCCCGTGGCGTATCTGCAGCAACTTTCAAGAAAGCCTGACTGTCGGTTACCACTAGTCGTGGGCGAGCAGTCAGCCTCTCCATGACCTTGGCAAGTTCCCGCTCTTTAACCACCATAGCGCAGGCATCATGATCGAGAATATCTCGGATGGTCATCACCTGAGGCAGAATGAGGCGGCCTTTAGGTGCGGCTTTGTCGATGGGCACAACGAGCACCACCACATCTCCAGGATGGATGAGATCACCTACGATGGTGGGTTCTGCCCGGCATGCTGCTGGCATGGCGTCCACCATGGTCTCCTTGAGAACATCTATATTGATACCGTTGGAAGCGGAGACAGGTACACAGGGATGCCCCTTCTGGCTAGCCCACTGGGCCACATACTTGAAGAACTCCGAGTTGACGATCTCGCCAGACACCACAGGAGCGCCATTGCCAGCCCCAACTCCGGCCTGGTCGTTCTCCTCCGACCTGTAATTCCCACTGCAGGCTATACATGGGTCACCATCACTCCCGCCCATCGCATCAACAACGGTGCAGCCTCGGCAGTCAGCTCTCTCTCCTCCACCACCTCCACCCGCACCCGCACCCGCATCCTGATTACCCTCGACAGCCTCAAGCTCATCCTGCTTGTTAACCACCACCACCATGGGAATACCAAGCTCCCCCACCCTGCTGACAAGCTGCTCCTCCATATCACCAATGCCAATCAACGGATCCACCACCAGGAGGGCCAAATCCGCCCGTCCGAGCACCTTGAGGGAGCGGGCAACTCGCAATTCGCCCAGGCTTCCAGAGTCGTCCAGTCCGGCTGTATCGGTTACCACCACTGGTCCAAGGGGCAGAAGCTCCATCGCCTTCGAAACAGGATCTGTGGTAGTCCCGGGCACTTCTGACACTATGGCCATGGTTTGCCCAGTCAACGCATTGACCAGGCTGGATTTGCCCGCATTTCTCCGTCCGAAAACGGCTATGTGGAGCCGCTCACCTGATGGTGTATTATTCAAGCTGCTCATTCAGTGCCAGCCTCTCTCTAGTTTTTAGTCGCTTGGACGTCCGCTTGGACGTCCGCTTGCGCTGTTGCTCATCATTTTGTCATTCCTCCCCATCCCCATCCCCCTCCCCATCACCATCACCATCCCCATCACCAGCCCCCCCTGTCTGGGGCTCCATAAACTCCAGCCCGGCAATACCAGGCTTGGTAAGCTCCCTGGCAGAGAAGATCACCTCAATCTCCCCAGCAGAGAAGAAGCCCCGTTCCACTGCAAGCTGCTCCACCGGGACGCCAGACTGATAGGACAGGTTAACCAGTTCGCAGGCCTCATCATAGCCGATATACGGTGTCAGTGCGGTAGCAACAACCGCGCTGCGTTCCACCAGCTCTGCGCACCTGCTGTGATTTACAGAGATGCCGTTTACGCATCTTGTGGCCAGAAGTGTCACCGCCCCACTCAGCATATCGATGGCCTGGAGCAGGTTGTGGGCAATACACGGCATAAAGGCATTAAGCTCCAGTTGCCCATTGCTGCTGGCAATGGTAATGGCCTGGTCGCATGCCATGATCTGGATAGCCGCCTGAGTCACCGCTTCGGTTGCAACCGGATTCACCTTCCCCGGCATTATGGAGGAGCCTGCCTGTAAACGGGGAAGGTTGATTTCGCCTAGTCCAGCTTTCGGGCCCGACGAAAGCAATCTAAGATCTCCTGCCATTTTCGCCAGGTTGGTTGCAGCAGTCTTAAGCATGCCGCTCACTTCTACAAAGACATCGCAATTCTGAGTAGCGTCAATGAGATTTTCTGCTCGAGCCAGGCCAATGCCCGTGTCTTCCCGCAACACATCAACTACCATATACACATAGCTCACTGCCGCATTGAGACCGGTTCCTACTGCGGTTCCTCCCAGATTCACCTGTCGGAGCCGTTCTTCTACCTTATATATTCTCCACCAGTCACGACCGATTGCCTGAGCCCATGCTGCGAACTCCTGCCCAAGGGTAATTGGTACGGCATCCTGGAGCTGGGTCCTGCCCACCTTGAGCACACCAGCAAACTCGGCCTCCTTCTTCTGCAGCTCATTCTGCAGCCTGGCCATGGCCTGGCTGGCGTTGCGCAGGCGCCTGATGGCAGCCAGTTTCAAGGCGGTGGGGACCACATCGTTGGTGGACTGGCTCATATTCACATGATCAAGGGGGTGGACGATCCGGTAATCCCCTTTTTGCCCACCGAGGATCTCTATTGCCCTGTTGGCCAGAACCTCGTTCACGTTCATGTTCAAAGAGGTGCCGGCTCCTCCCTGCAGGGCGTCCACTGGGAACTGATCCGCATATTGTCCGGCCACCACCTCATCGCAAGCCCGCACGATTGCATTGCCTATGGAAGCATCGAGAAAGCCGGTGCGCATGTTCACCACGGCACAGGCCTTTTTGACCAGGGTCAGGCTCCGGACAAGTTCGGGGTGCACCCCCACACCAAGAATGTGAAAGTTCTCAAGTGCCCGCATGGTATGAATGCCGTAATATTTGTCAGTGGGAACTTCCATCGAACCGAGCAGATCGTGTTCGGTGCGTCTGTCATCCTGCATAGCTCCCTTGTCCTCGGGGCTGAGCCCCTGATTAATGAATGGCCGTGGGTATCCTTGCACCAGGACCTCTTCGTTTAATTCATTTTTATAAGGTTGATGGCAGCCTTGTTTCACAAGGATGATTAAAAATCTGCCAGTTGGACTGATTACCACACTTACGAGAAGTGTTAAACAGGCATCTTGTGATTTGGGTCTGGTACCGCACATCCCACCCACCCAGTATCTCCCTCCCAACCCCTGTAGGAGTGCGAGGCATGCCGTGCCCTTCGTTAGCAGTGCACCCAGCTCGCCGGTACCCTGAACAGCCACGGCAATAATGTTATAGGTGCCAGAGGCGAGGCGAGAGGTTACAAACTCCAGCTTGCTATTCTTGACGCGGCAGATGTTGCCCTGTCCAGGGATGCCAGACCAGCACTGCTTGTTGTTGACTGTGACGTGACAGTCTGTGCCGTCAGCAATGTCAGCAGCTACAACAGCAACAGTCGCTCGCACGCCGCCTGTGTCCGGGCTGTCGATATAGGTTATGGGCATGGTCAAGCCTTACAGAGTGAGGTCTATCAGCCGCCCGGCTTTAGGTTCGGGAGTCTGGCCGGTTATGGGTGTGGTGTCGTGATGGTGATTGCCACAAGAGCAGGGAGCGGAGCTGGGGGACAACAGCGATTTTTCAATCTTTTGCTGGTCCTCTTTTTTACCCTCTGCTTGGCTCGCAAGCTCAAGGATACTCGGCATGCCTTGGGTGTTGCCCATCATGCCCATGCCGTCACTGAGCATTTTTGCTTGGAAGGCGGTGGGGTTGAGGATGATGTCACCCCACGGCAGATCGGGCTTGCCCTGTTCTCTGCGGATTTCGTTCACTGTGGCGCTGGTCTGGGCACGCTTTGCGTCAAGCTCGGCTTGTTGCGCCTCATCATGCCCATCGAGGCCCATGAACCTGAACTCAAACTCCGGGTAGAGCCTCCAGAGGATGTAGGAGTTGAACCATGACTCGATGGAGCGAAGGAGGGGGCGAAGGCCTTTGTCCTTGCTCGCCCTGATCCTTGCTTCCTGGTTGCTCTCGAACATCTCCTTGCCTTGGCCCTCATTGCCAAACTTAAAGTTCACCTCGGCAGGATCGATCTGGTAAATGGCGCAGCCAAGTTTGAGCAGCCAGTTCATCCATTCAGCAAATTGCATTTCGTTGTTGGTGAACTGCATGGACACAAAATCAATGTCACCGTCCTTGTTGGGGACGTTGAAGATGGGTGTTTTGTGGGCGTTTTGAATACCACTGACCATCTGGAGCCAGGAGCGCCTGATTGCCTCAAACTGGGCGGCGGAGATATCACCAACAACCTTCAGGAAGCCTTTGGTGGCCGAGCCTTGCCGGAAGTAGGCCATGTTGTAGTTAAAGCCGTACAGCCAGGCTGTGACGATCTGGACCATCTCCTCAAGCTCTGGATAGCCATAACCACACACGCCTAAATCGGTGCGGGGGCGGCGGATGCCCATGCAAAGCTCGCCTGCTTCCCACTCTGCCACCACCCGGCCACGGAGCACCTGTACATGGCGAATCTGGCGATCATTGGGATTGGTTGCGGGTTTGGCTTTACGGATGGTGGCCCCATCGACCGCCTGAAAACCCGCCGGCCTGCCCTTGCGATCAAACAGCACCTCCATGGGTGCGGAGTCGTACCGGAGCGAGTCACGCATGAGCATGCGAAGGAAGCCTTCAAGCGGGGTGCGGTCCACCAGATCAAACACGTCCTTGACCACACCGCAGTGCAGGAAGAACTGGTTCATCTCGTGCATGGTGGCAAGCTCAATGCGGGTGGCCTCTCGCGAAGTGTCACGCAGCTTGACCTTGTACCCTACGCCGTAAACGGACTCCTGGGGCCGGGCAAACTCGGAGATCTGATTGAGCCTGGTCTGAATCACAGCCGCAAAGGGGGCAATGGCGGCCATCTGGCGCAGCGAAGAGTAGTCGAGCCTGACAATGTCAGATATGGACTCCACAAAGCCCTGTGACGTTGAGAGGCTCTGGGGGTCGTGCTTTAACGCCAGTCCCATCATGTCAGCCATGTTGGAAGTCTGTTTGGCTGGCACTGCCTTCTCCAGAGTCTGGATCTGCCGCTCAAGTGCGATCACTCTGCCCTCGGCAGCAGCGATCTTATCCTCTGCCGATTCGGGAGGCAGGGTTACCTCACGGTTAAGTATGCGGCGTTGTGCCAGCCACCCAGCAAGACAGATGCCAAGGAGCAGAGACAAGGCAATGACAGCCACGATTAGCCAGCCGTTCATTGGCCAGCCTTGGCAGCTTTGACGGAAGGTGAGTCAATCCCGAACAAAGAGCGGGCAATGCCCTGATGCATGGCAACAGCGGTGGGGCCGGTGAGGAATGCCAATACAGCGGCTTCTCCCCATGATATCCCTCCGGCAGCAGCAGTCAGCAGTGCGGCAATGCAGCCTAGAATTAATGGCACCAGGATGCGGGCTCTTTTGGGTATTCGTTCAAGGAATCCACCCATCCACGGTTTGCGGAGCAGGGCGGTTAGTGTGGTTACGAGAGCAGCAAGCAAAGCCAGCCATCCACCAGTCTTGTAGGCGTCTATTAAGTTTTGGCCAGCGTCGACAATGGCGGTGTCTGTGTTGGTGGTGG
>CAYZFJ010000136.1:0-9170 GCA_964477705.1 uncultured Myxococcia bacterium
CCCCTGATCTCCCGCTGCTACTGATAACTTGTAACTTTCAACTAGTAACTCTCCGGGCATGCCGTGCCCGCGAGCAGGTCAACAGAGAACAGGTTCCTTGCCCCTTACACCTGGCAACTTTAAACTTTCCTCCTTGCCTCTTGACTGATAGTGCAGGTGTGGATACGGTGTCCTATTCAGGTACCGGATCTCTTGTGGTTATTGAATAGACCAGATCTCTCAAGCCGAGGTGAACATAGATGCAATCTGAAAAAATGGCCCCTGTTAAACCCACTCCGACCATCCCTTCCCTCTCTGGATTTCCCAGGAAGAAGAGGATCAATTTTATGGTGACTGCCTTCCGTGACGGTTTCCAATCAGCATATGGAGCCAGGGTTTTCACCAAGGATTTTCTCCCTGCCGTGGAAGCTGCTGCTAACGCAGGGATAAAGCATTTTGAGATGGGAGGAGGAGCCAGATTCCAGAGTCTCTACTTCTATTGCAATGAAGACGCTTTCCAGATGATGGACACCTTCCGGAAAACAACAGGGCCTGATGCCAATCTGCAGACACTCGCAAGGGGAATAAATGTGGTGGGGCTGGACTCACAGCCTGAAGACATCATCAAGCTGCACGCCCAACTCTTCAAGAAGCACGGCGTCACCACCATCAGGAACTTTGACGCACTCAACGATGTGAACAATCTGACCTTTAGTGGACAAAGCATCGTTGAGGCAGGTCTTAAGCACGAGGTCTGCGTGAGCATGATGGGCCTCCCGCAGAATTATGGTAAGGCCCACACCCCCGAGTTCTACATTGAGGTGCTCCGCAAATTCCTGGCCGCTGACGTACACTTCGACAGTATCTGCTTCAAGGACGCCTCGGGCACAACCATCCCGGCCTATGTTTACGAGACCGTCAAACAGGCCCGCAGACTGGTGGGCGACAAGAAAAACCTGGTCTTCCACACCCACGACACCGCCGGAACCTCTATGCTCTGTTACAAGGCTGCTCTTGAGGCAGGAGCCAGTCAGATCGACCTATCCCTGGCCCCAGTATCGGGCGGAACCTGCCAGCCTGATTTGCTCACCATGTGGCATGCCCTGCGGGAAACCGAATACCAACTGGACATAGACCCCTACAAAATAATGGAGGTTGAGGAGGTATTTAAGGACTGCATGAAAGATTACTTCACCCCGCCAGAGGCGCTGGCAGTGGAGCCCCTCATTCCGTTCTTCCCCATGCCCGGCGGTGCTCTCACGGCGAACACCCAGATGCTCCGCGACACAGGCCTTATGAACAGATACGAAGAGATCGTCTCCGCCATGGGTGAAGCGGTTGCCCTGGGCGGTTTCGGTACCTCTGTAACCCCTGTCTCTCAGTTCTATTTTCAGCAGGCTTTCAACAATGTGATGTTCGGTAAGTGGGAGAAGATAGCAGAAGGTTATGGCAAGATGGTCCTGGGCTATTTCGGCAAAACTCCTTCACAACCCGACCCGAAGGTTGTCACCCTGGCATCTGAACAGCTCGGTTTGCCACCGGTTACGGAGAGCCCGTTGGCTATAAACAACCGGGATTCGACAAAGGGTGTTGCCGCAGCCAAAGCAATGTTACAAGAGGGCGGCGTTCCCATCACCGATGAGAACATCTTCATCGCTGCCACGTGCAAGGAGAAGGGGATCGCCTTCCTGAGGGGAGAAGCCCGGACCAATGTGCGCAAGAAATCCGCAGCCACCTCGGAAGCGGCAGCGTCAGTCGGCACTGGGGCTGGGGCTGGAGGCACACAGGCGGCGGCAGCAACAGCAACTCCCATACCGGCAGAGAATGTACCCGAAGGGACCTGTTATGTAACAGTGAACAACAGAGAGTACGAAGTCATGATTGACAGCGAGAGCGGAACTGCCATAGTGAACGGGGTGGGTTACCCATTCCAGATCGCCTGTGTTGGCGGTGCTCCCGCTTATGGGGCCGGTCACCCATACCAGCCCATGCAGCCGCAGGCTTCTCCTCCCATAGCCCGGCCACGCCCAGCACAAGTTCCAGCCTCTACTGCCCCCGCTGTCTCCACCAACAGAGCCACCGGCACAAAAGCAGGAGCTGGAACCGCAGATACCGGCGATGGCGAAACTACAATCCCTGCACCGCTACCAGGGATTGTGCTCCGTATCCAGAAAAAAGCGGGCGACCCCATAAACAACGGCGAAGTCCTCTTGGTACTGGAATCCATGAAGATGGAGACTCCCATCAATTCGCCTGTCACCGGCAAGGTAGTCAGCATCCTGGTAGCCCCGGGCGACCAGGTGGCAACCGGACAGAATCTGGCCGTCATCAAAAAAGGTTGATTAATTAATCACCTCATTACGGCACATTCATGCTGCAGTGCTGGTCGTTATTTCAATTCCCCCCAAAAAACTAACGCTGGAGTGTCACACTGATCGGTGCGTGGTCAGAAAGCGGCATGGTCTCCATACCGCCCCTGTAGGGATCCTGATGGGTCAACCCAGAACCTGAGACAAACTGCCCATTGGTAAAGATGTAGTCCAGCTTCCTGTTCCAGAAACCGTCGGACTGGGTTGTGTGGGTAAAATTAGGGCGGTTATCCCGCCTGTACTCATCAAGGGGAACCACCTCCGAGTACTTGCTGTAGAGAGGGTCCAGCAAATCTTCCTCGCCTGTGAAATCATCGGCCTGATAGTTGGGATCATCACTGACCGAATCAGAAAAGCCCCGCACCTGGGTGCTCCCTGGTGGGATGGCATTGAAATCCCCACCTGTTACCACAAGCGCACCCTGTGCATCCAGCTCATCCATTCGACCAGCGAGGAGTCGCAGTTGCCTCTCCTTAGTCCCGTCGTGAGCAAAGGCTTCCAGGTGGGTGTTTAACACCACCAGTGGTTTACCCTCATCAAAATCGATTCTGGCTTCGAGGATGTTTCTCTTCAGGTAGAAGTACCGGCGTAACCAGCTCATCTCTTCTACAAGGGGCAAGGCTATCCGTTTCGCCTCAACGATGGGGAAACGGCTCAGAACAGCGTTCCCAGAATTAATTCTTCCCAGCCCCTTTAGTGGAATCCAGCTTGATTTCCACTGGGACGCATAGACGCCATAGCTGAGAGCGGTGTGGTCCAAAAGCCATTGCACCATATTAACCCCGCCGCTCCGTTTCGACTCGCTGTCTACCTCCTGCAGCAGCAATACATGAGGGTTAACTTGATTAATCTTCCTGGCAACCCCTTTCAGATTTTCGAGCACTTCCTCTCTGGTCATTATCACCCGTTCACCGTGACCGTCGAAGAAGAAATCAATCCTTCCACCGCCAAACTTGATATTCCAGGTCATCACAACCAGATGTTCAGGATTTCCATCAGCATGGGCCTCCGCTCTCTCTCCCCCATCATGGGCATGAGCTTGAAAAAAAACTGCCGGCTCTATTGACTCAAATTGAGTGCCGAACGGATCACACCCACAAAGTATAAACCCCATGGCCATTACTCCGCATATATGCAAAAAAAAGCAGAAGAATCGCGTAGATAGAATGGTGGATTTTTTATAAATGCCCATGACTTGCAAGGCTGATACGTAAAATAATTACAGGATTGCGGTGAGCCTGAGACTGGCTGACTACTCCAGCCAATATCCCTCAGCAGCGGCATCGGACTTGAATACCCTTCTTGCGCTGAAGCAACCTTCCACTGAACCTACTTGTTCATACTCGTCAGCAGCAGGTGCCACCGAAGCATGTCCATTCCCGCCAACACCATCATCAACATCTCCATCATCTTCAACGAACTGGATATCAAACTCCATGTTGATAGAGTCACCGGTTACTTTAGTGAATCTCACCCAACCATTTGCTGCTGGATTATAATCTATTGCAGCCATCCACACATCATAGAGACCGGTACCATCATGGTTAATCCCAAGACCGGCACAAATCTCTCCTCCATCCACATCGCAGTCCTGCTCATCACCCTTGAGCACCACTTCCAGTGCTGGAGTGCGACCATCCAGGAACTTGTTCAGGGCAACCACCAGATCAACCCTCTCTGACTGGTTCCAGATATTGCGACTGTTATACCCGAAATCGAGGAACCATTCACCTTGACCGTCAGGGGCTGGAAACCATAACAAGATGCGATCTTTGGTCATCTCACCGGTGATAACATCTTCCTGCATACTAACCTCAGTTCCCAGCACATCACCATCCAACATGAACTTGAGGGTTCCGCAATCGGGTTCATACATGGATGTCTGGCACGAAAAACCAGCCAAACCAACCAAAATGATAAAAATCAAAGATCCCAACCCATGCTTCAACTGCCATGGTCGCAGCAATAATTGACACGCCAGGGTCATACCCCTCCAGTTACGAGCACCAGCCATAAATCTTCCTCTCTTCATACTTACAACCCAACTCGAGATTGATTGGCAGCCACTACTCCAATGGCAATACCACCTGTAGCTTATTAACGATATTTACGTATAGTAAACAATAACTCCACTGTCCATAGCTGGGAATGGGCAAGCGGTTCTCTCCATTCAGGGGGAAATGATACCCGGACGAGGATGTTTGGAAAAGATAATTTTCTGGGTAAATGGATTACCGGCCCACACATAACAGTTGCTACTCATGAGGGAGTCCCTCAGGACATTCTGGCCCAATGGGAACTTGATTTTGTTAGCGCCTCACCGATGACCATGGCCCTGGCCCAGGCATCCCTATCGGTCAACTTTGCCTCAAGTCTGTCTGCAAGCACACGTTTCCAGGCTTCATCCTGCTCTGCGGCTGTAGCCCCATCATCTCTTCCTGTTTGAATCAGGCTGGCAGTGGCAGGCACCTCTCGTTCCTGCACAGCCCAGGACTCAACCTGCGGATCCGGTTGGCCATCCCATTGGGACTCCTCCTCTGCAAGAGGCTGCTCTCCGGTCACTCCCGAGCGCATCTCGCCCCACGGTGGGGCTGCAAATTCCCCATCCCCCTGGACAGTCAACTCCCCACTACTCACTACCTGACCATCCTGCGTCTTCTCGAGCCCCAACGCCCTCGCCAGCTCCACTATCTGCTGCTCCCAATCGTACGGAACAACAGGCTCTCCTCCTCCTTCCAACCCACCTTCTCCTTCCCCTTCACCGCGCTCTTCCACCCAAGGCCGCACAGGCTGCCTCTGCCTAGTAGTCTGCTGCGCCTTCTTGAGGCGCTTCTCCGCCATCCGCAACAGACTGAAGATAATGAACGCAACTAGCGCAAGGAGCTCTTCAGTGCTCATTTATCTACCCCCTTGCGCTCACTGGTTCCCTGCGAGCTTGCGGGCAGGCTTGCAGACAAGTCAGCTTGGTCAGAATCATCCTGCCCAGTCATCCCCCCAAATGGTGAGAGGATGCCATCGCAACGACGCAAGGCTATGGGTGGGGCCAGTATCTCAGCCATTATTAACGGGTAAAGCAGGCTCTCCTCCCCCTCCCATGCGTACTCCCCCAACCATTGGGTAATATTGTAGGGCTCGTGGTCGTGGTCCTGGTCCTGGGTGGTAGACAAGTAGGGGGCAGACGATGGCACAACCTCTGTCAGACCAAGAGGAGCACTATCACGCTCCCTCCCGCGCACCCTCCCCCGTTCCCGACCATTCCCTCTCCCGTCACCAATACTCATCGGCGCCCACCACCGCCACCGCTGACCCCACCACCACCGATTCCACCTCCGCTGACTCCCCCACCAGGCTCGGTTCCGGGCTTAAGAGTAGAAATCGCATCCCGCATACTGGTGTCGGCCTGAACATTGCGCAGATTATAGTAGTCCATCACCCCCATCTTACCAGTGCGCAGGGCCTCTGCCATAGCCATGGGAATAGCCGCCTCCGCCTCAACCAGTTTAGCCTTCATCTCCTGATACTTGGCCTTCATCTCCTGCTCTTCAGCCACGGCCATTGCCCGACGGCTCTCAGCCCGTGCCTGTGCCACCCGCTTGTCAGCCTCAGCCTGTTCCATCTGGAGCTTGGCCCCGATATTGGCACCCACATCAACATCGGCAATATCAATGGACAAAATCTCATAGGCAGTCCCCGTATCGAGCCCTTTGCTCAGCACGTTCTTGGAGATTCGATCAGGGTTCTCAAGCACCTGTGCGTGGGTCTCCGATGAGCCGATAGTGGTCACAATACCCTCGCCAACCCTGGCGATGATTGTCTCTTCGCCAGCACCACCCACCAGGCGGTCGATATTGGCCCGCACGGTCACCCTGCTTACTGCCATAAGCTGAATACCATCCTTAGCCACTGCTGACACCTTGGGTGTGGTGATCACTTTGGGGTTAACGCTCATCTGAACCGCTTCAAACACATTACGGCCAGCCAGATCAATGGCGGCAGCACGATCAAAGGTAAGGGGAATTCTAGCCTTGTCTGCACTGATGAGCGCATTGACAACACGTTCCACCTTTCCACCTGCCAGATAGTGGGCTTCCAGTTTATCAATACCCACATCCAGATTAGCTTTAACCGCACTGATCCTGGGGTTGACAATGGATGCTGGTGGAACCCTCCGCAGTCGCATGCCGATTATGTTCAGCAGAGGGACCCCGGCCCCAGCAGCCAGTGCGGAGATCCACAGTCCCACTGGAACAAAGTAGAAAAACACAATGAGAATAATAATACCCACTGCAATCAGTACCATAGAGAGGAATCCCATTTGAGTAGCTCCTTGTTATTGGGTAATTTTACCTGGTTAATTTAAGATTCGGCTGGCTCTCTGGGCTCAACCTTCTCCTGAATTGCCACCACCACCTGGAAACCCTGCACTCTCAGCAGGACAACGGATGTACCTGCCTCTATATACTCCGCCTCAGCGATAGCATCGTAACGCTCTCCATCAACCTCCACCACTCCAACGGGGCGCAGGGTGGTAATAGCTTTTCCAGCAGCTCCGATGGGCACAGGCTTCTCACCACCAGTGATAGTGTTCTCCTTAATTTCTTCTCTGCCCGACACCTCATTAAGAATAAATTTACGCCCCGAACCGGATTTTACGAACAGAAAAATCCCGACAATCAAAATTGTGAATGACAGGGCAAATACGAGAATTCCCCAGAACGGGCCGAGCATGTAGTAGGCGGCAACACCACCGCCGATCAGTGCTCCAATCCCCAGGATGCCGAGCAGACCAAACCCGGGTGTGACAAACAACTCGATGGCCAGCAGGCCGAAACCGAGCACTATCAATAAAATGATACTTACAATAGGTGTTAACATGGCAAGTACAAACCTTTGATGTTCCCATTAGTCTATCCATGAAACACTAACATTATTCATCTGATTGAACAAGACGGACCAGGACATGTGCTCCCTGTATGCGAACCACCTCAACAAGGCTGCCCGGCTCAATCCATGATCCATCCCATGTAGTTGCTTCTATTCTGCCCCTGCCTTCAAACTGGACCTTGCCCCAGGGGTGGAGGCTGGTTACGGCTAATCCCCTGGTGCCACTGACGAGAGTTGCCTCATCTATGTGCTCAGTCCCCATTGAGGCGGGGGGCTTGTCTGCCAGCAACGTCACATCTCCCGGCTGCGCTGGTTGCCTCTGATGCTCCTGATGCTCGTGACACTCCGCCTCTATTCTCCCACTACGACCACAACTGCGACCATGACCATAGCTATCGCCGTCAGCGCCACCAACCCGGGCAGTCAGAATCAACCGCCGCAAGGGTCTGGCCCGTGGCAAGAAGCGGAAGAGCAGGGCACCAACAATAATGGTAATACCCAAGGCGATTGCAACGCTGCTTAAAGCTCTGCCAAGATCACCCGTTGACCACGAGATGGCTATAGGTAATCCAATAAGGGTAAGCACCAGACTGGCCAGGATACATAGTATTCCCAGCACACCCACAACACCGAATCCCGGGATCACAAATGCCTCAACAAGGAGCAATCCCACACCAACTACAAAAATCAGCAGCTCCTCCATACCAGCCAGATTCACTACCGCATGTCCAAAAAAGAATAAGAGCAGAGATAAAATGCCGATAACACCGGTAATACCAAATCCTGCCGTATACAGCTCCATGATCAGGCCCAGAAAGCCGATGGTCATAAGCAATGATGCGACTACCGGATCAGTTAGAAACCGGGCCACATCCTCTGCCCAGTTCTGTTCCACATTCACCACTTGTCCATCATCAAGACCGAGCTGGGTCAGAAGCTGATCAAGGCTCGCTGCCTGCAAATCAAAGAGCCCCAACTTCAACCCCTCCTCCGTGGTGACTGTCAACAGCTTCCCCTTCTCGACCACACCCTCCACCTCCACGTCCTTATCAACCATCGCTTCTGCCAGATCCCCAGACCGATTCTTAGCTTCAGCGGTGGACCGCATCTCCTTGCGCATGTAAGAGATTATCTTCTCGTCGGCGGCCTCCACCTTCTGATCTTGCCCAGTCGACTGGACCGGTGTGGCTGCTCCCATGGTGGCACCCTCGGTCACCGCAATCACATCGGTAGCCAGGGCGATAAGTGCTCCTGCAGAGATGGCACGCTTGTCAATGTAGGTGATCGTGGGAATTGTGGAGTTGAGCAGGGTGTCGCGAATCTTGATCGCCGCATCCAGCCTGCCTCCCAACGTATTCATCTGAATGATGAATGCAGCACCGCCCTGCCGGGTAGCTTCTCCAAGTGCCCGGTCTATGAATGCAGACAATCCCAACTCCACTGTTCCATCTAATTTGAGTACGTAAACAGGCTTATTGTTGGCAGGTCCCAGGATTGTGTTTCTTTTCCCGGTGGCCGCAGCCTGCCCAGACACCTCAGGTGAGATAATGGTCTCTGATTTGTCGACTTGATTTGAATTAAGCAACAGGGGATTTTTGTCTGCATTCCCCCTTGGGATATGGCCGCCACCACCGTCGCCACCGCCACCAATATTGCTCTCCCCAGTGGCCGCCTCTATCCCTTCGGGTAGAGCCACTCCCCCACCGGAGGCCAGGGCAGGCCCAAAGCCAGCCAGCCAGACCGCGCCTGCCATCACCAGAATCACCAGTCTGAAAGCCATCTCCAAATCCTTGCGGTTATTGGTCTCCCTGTCTTCCAATGGGAGCTGACATGGTATCAGCTCCCACCCATTCACACCAAGGTGTTAGTTTTAACATAAAGAGCGAGGCATGAATATGTGTAACCGAGTGAGGAGCACTCAGAGCAGAATTAACCTGA
>CAYZFJ010000137.1:0-9075 GCA_964477705.1 uncultured Myxococcia bacterium
GGGGGGGGGGGGGGGGGGGGGGGGGGGGGGGGGGGGGGGGGGGGGGGGGAGGGGGCTGGCTCTACTCAGTCCTTTTTGGCCTGCAATGTCTATTCTATTTCATGTCCCTGGTGGGGAGCAGACTCAAGAGTACTTCTACTTTGGCTGGGAGGATCCCAGGTCGCCTGTTTCTCCTCTGTTCCACTTTTGCCATGATGAATCTGGCTGTTATCCTCGGCATGATCCGTTGGAGCAGAGGGGCAGATTATCGTATTTGGCGTGGAGTTCATCACCACCAGCCTACTCACCTGTGAATGCAGTCACCATGGATGGCGAAAAATCTGGATGGATGATGCCTGTTTAGAAGAGAAATCATACTCCTTGGGTAATTGACTTGGTCTGTAGTGGAACCATTTTCCTAACTCTAAATCAGATCTCATGGGGGAACTTAAGGGCTTCATCAAAAAGGGAATGGGCGTATAAATCAATGGAAATCCATCCACCGGTACCAGGATATGGAAAGTTTGGGCAGAATCGGGCTTTTAACAGGGTGTTGCACCTCTATTCTGCAGGACTGAGTCTGAGAATTCAGCGCATAGTGAATGATCTGGTTGATGGGTTGACCAGCCTTGGATTCCACACTGAAACAGCCATGTTCAATTGTAATGAGAATGGGGGGAACGACTGTTTTGATTTGATTACCCAGTGCGTCTCTGAGCCAATGGCTGATTATGAGACAGATGGGGTGAGCTCCAATGGACTGGACCATGGTGGTTCTGCTGGTGACGTGGAGTGGGAAGGTGGGGGCGGCTGGAGTGGTAGTGGGTGCAAGAGTGGGGTAGGAGCTGAAAGAAGCCCGAATATGAGCCTGGACCAGCAGGCTTATCTGAGCTCACAATACATCAGAGAATCACTAGATGGCCTTAAACTGAATCTGCTCATCTCTAATCCGGTCACCTTCAGAATTCTTCTCGGCCTTCCGGTGATAAACCTCATCGTCCAGTACATCAGCAGGGGAGCTTACGATCTTGTCCACTGCCATGATGCACTTGGTGCCACTGTGGCCATGCTGGCCGCCGCCAAGACTGGAATCCCCGTGGTGGTGACTCTCCATAATGAGCGGGAATCCCAGCGGGGCAAGTTCATGGGGCAAATAGAGGTGATCTCCTTGTTGAAGAAGGCTGGAGCCCTGGTGGTGGTAAATGATCGACTTGAAAAAAATTTGCGGTCCCTGGTCGGGCACACCAGGAATCTCCACCGCATTGGCGATGGGATTAATCTGGGCAGGTTTCTTGATGAGCTCCGCCACTCATCGGATGTGCGCCATGAGTTTAGTGTGACAAAGGAGCAGCCCATGGTTGTGCTGGCCCCGGGTCAGGTTTCCGTCTCTGAGTATCTGGCGCTGTTCAGAGCTGTTGCCATGGAAACCCGGGGGAAGAGGGCTGTGTTGGTCATGGTGGGCCATAATTCCGGTGATTGTCTATTCAAGTCATTGCATACGGTAGCTTCGTCGGTAGGTATCAGACTGATTGCCTGGGATGGGGAACGTGACTGGCTCTCTGTGCTGAAGGGTGCTGATGTGATGGTGCAGATGGCACCGGATGCAGATAATTCCTGGTACTGTCTGGAGGCTATGGCTTGCGGGGTGCCTGTAGTGATTGGAGAATCCCGTGATCGAGAGAATATGGTCTCCTGTGGGGCTGCGTTTGGTTACGGTGGCCGTACAGGAGTGTCGTTAGGGGATGCTGTTCACCTGGCCCTTAACTCCGATCCCCTGCTGCGCATGAAGGTGATCGAAAAAGCCCTGTTAAGGGTAAGCAACATGTGCAGCCATACCAATATTGCTGCCCGCTATGTTGATGAGGTATATCGACCCTGCTTTGATAGCATGTAGGAGCAAGGGGAAAGTGGAAAGTGGAAAGTGGAATTCCCCACACCTCCCACCCAACCCCTGTAGGGGTATGGCATGCCGTATGTGTGTTCTGTTAAGCTTCAATTCCATACCACCAAGCCCCCAAGCGCCCCATTACATCTAGGTCTGGTGCCACACCTCTCACCCATCCAACACTTCCTGCCCAACACCTGTACAGATACGGCTTTCTGCCTTACTTCAAGATTTCGCCGGTATAACCCTACTCACGCGCCTGTAGGGGCACGGCATGCCGTGCCCTTCCTCAGCGGCGCACCCAACCCGCCCAAATAATTTGTTGAACGCAAACCACCTTAAAAGAACACGGATTCGGCATGCCGTGCCCTTGCCGCCAGCGGTCCGCCTAACCAGCCGCTGGAACTTCTATCTTTATACTCTGAACTCTCCCAGGTGTGCGCTCCACGGTGATAACTGGATTGTATCTGCTGAATTGAATGATGGCGTCATTTCAGCCTTTTCTCCCTGCTCAGCTAGCACCGACACCGACCCACCATATCTCTCCCAGTTGCTGTCAATCACAGTCCGGAATTCCACTCCCACTCCTGCTCCCTCCCCTGGGCTGCCAACCATGTTGCTATGGAAAATTGCTGATCCTAGGCCGAGTTGCCTGACCTGGTCTGAGAGATTCAGCACCAATAGCCAGCCGTTTCTGGTCACCTTGTCTATTTTGCCTTCATGTGATTGGTGGACAGGTTGCCTTATCTCATCCTCGGATTGGTCCGGCTCAGTCTGCGGATTCAAAAGGTCCCAGCGAACCACAGCCAGCAGAGTCTTGTCCACATCCCAGGCATGGAAGCTGGAGCGCTCTCGGCTTGCACCTAGGCTTGGACAGGTCTTGCGGAGCGAAATCAAATCTTTGTACAGGTTGAAAAAGCCTTGATGGCCCCTGTCATGTAAGATTCGCCCATCTTCCGTTCCACTTGTTCCCTCCAACACAGCACTCAATCCAATGATAGAGTCCTCAAAGGTCTCTGGTGCCTGGGGATCTGGCACCTGACCAGACTCCCACTGGAACTGGGCAAACTCCTGGGTCCTGCCTTCCCGTACCGCACGGGCCAGATTCTCGTCCCCATGGCTGGTAAAGTATAAGAAAGGTGATCGTTCCCCATACTCTTCGCCCATAAATAGTAGAGGTATATAAGGTAATGTGAGCAGGAGCGTTGCTGCCATCCTGGCCTTTTCAGGACCGACCAGTGTAAGCAACCTCTCACCGGTGGCACGATTCCCTACCTGATCATGATTCTGTATGCATACCACCATCCTGCACGGTTCAATGTCGTCAGATGGTGCCCCGTGGCGGCGCTTTCGGAACCGTGAGTATTCGCCACCATACACATACCCGCTGTTGATGGCCTTCACTACATCCGACACGGAGCCGAAATCCTGATAGTAACCCCGCTTCTCTCCAGTGAGTAGGGCATGAACTCCGTGATGAAAGTCATCGCTCCAGACTCCGCCAAGGCCAAACCCACCTCTGTTGGCTGGGCTTCGTATCAGTCTGGGGTCATTTAGGTCACTCTCTGCAAAGAGAGTCAGGTGACGGCCCATATCTCTCTGGAGAGCGTCAACCCCCGAGGCCAGCTCTTCCAGGATATGGTAGGCACCCATGTCAAAGATGCCGTGGACCGCATCGAGGCGAAGGCCGTCCAGATGATAAGCTGTGAGCCAATGGAAGGCGTTCTCCAGTACAAAACGCCGAACCGGGGAGCTTTGCGGGCCGTCATAGTTGATGGCATCGCCCCATGGGGTCTCATAACGGTCGGTAAAATAGGGGGCAAATAGCCCCAGATAATTACCTTCCGGCCCTAAATGGTTATAGACCACGTCCAGGATCACTGCCACGCCTGCCTGGTGGCAGGCATTCACCAGTCGCTGGAGTGCAGCAGGGCCTCCGTAGCTGTTCTGGACAGTGAAGGGGTGCACACCGTCATAACCCCAGTTGCGTTTGCCGGGAAACTGGGCAACAGGCATCAACTCGATGGTGTTAATCCCCAGGTGGTTTTTCAGGTAGTGCAGAGCCCTGATGACCCCCTCCATGGTGCCTTCCCTGGAGAATGTGCCCACGTGGAGTTCATAAATAATCATCTCTTCTGCTGGGATACCTCTCCAGTTCTTGTTCTGCCACTGAAATTGCTCAAGGTTTACCACCTGGGATGGACCGTGTACCCCGAAGGGCTGGTGCCTGCTGGCCGGATCTGGTAGCACCTTGCCAGCCAAGGGGTGGTCTGTGTGGGTCAGGTCGTGTGGTTGAAAGCCATACAGCAGGCTCTGGCTGGGGCGGGTAGTGGGGGGGGCAGTGTGGGCGGCTGCCGGCGCCCCTGCTTGCCAGTTCCACGGCTCATCTTCATCCAGTTGTATCACCGCCACATGCCATCCGTCCTCATCCGCCGGTTCCATGGGGATGGGCGTAATGGTTGCCATTTGATCAGGTGATGGCGGGGTGGGGATGGAACTGCTCCATGGCATGGTCCAGAGGTCCACCTGCTTAAAGTGGGGTGCCCATAGTCTGAACTTGACCCGTGTGGGGATGGATGAAGCGGAAGCGGAAGCAGATGTGAGAGTGGATGTGGAAATGGAGGAGGAAGTGGATGATCTGCCAGGTGCCATATGGTCAGTGTGGTCAATAAACGGACCATGGGCAGTGCTGGTCCGTCTCTGGATGCCATCCAATGCTTCTCTCCATATGGGGTTCGAGTTTTTGGGAATATTCTGCTCCATGCCAGGCGTCCTTGGTAAAGCATTAGCTGCCACAGGGGATGAGAAAGGTACACAAACATGGGGTGTTCAGGCGGCGATTACCTGCGTTAACCTGAAGAGTATGCTGTGCCTTACCTGCCCATCTGAACGGTGATAATCTGCGAACAGTGACAGAGCCTGGCAAGGTGCAAGGTTGACCTGCCGATGTAGGGGCACGGCATGTCGACCCCTTCGTTAGCGGTGCAACTAACCAGTCACACAGCATGCTTTTCCATAAATCAAGTAGGGGCGAGCGGTGCTCGCCCTCAAGGGCACCGTGCCGCTAATCAACTCCCGACATCTGTCACCCCCACCCCATCTCCAGCACACCCCCAACTTTGTGTCTTCGTGTCTTCGTGTGAGACCATTAAGGTGCAAGGGAAAAGGGGAGGTTCTTTGGTTCGCTCATGATTTACTGGCCGTACGTATGGCAAGCAGGTCTGAAAGCCTCTTGTAAAGCTCCAACTCCTGGGGGTGTTCAGACAGGGCGTCCATATGCAGATCCATGGTCTGCAGGTCCTGGCGCATTGCCGGACCGGTCACGCCATCAGGAAAACCGAGCGTGGCCAGGTTGCACATGGCGCTCTCGGTCAGCTTCATGGTAAGCGGCAACGCCTCGTCCAACGCCAGCCCAGTTGCTCTTGAGATCATCGCTGCTGCCTCCATGATCAGGGTTACACTGAGACTGCTGGCCATACAGGCTGCAGCATGGTAGGTAGCCCTGTCCGTATCTTGTCCCGCAAGGATGGGGATCCCGCCCATACCTTTGGCTAAAGCTGATGCAGTCTGTAATGTGTGTGAGTTGCTGCCCGCCACCAGGAAGCCAGCATCATGGGTGCTGAGTCTGTCCTGTTTGGCTGGAGATGGTGGGGTTGCGATGGATAGAAGCGGGTGAATTGTCCCGAAACCACCAATGGAGTCAAGAACCTCTTCGGCAACCGGAATGCTCCTGGAACCGCAGGTGTGAAGAATAACGTGATGCCCCAGGAGCAAGTTGTCATGGTAGAGTTGCTCCAACACGGGCAGTACGGCTGAATCCTTGACAGCAATGAGCAGGAGTGTGCTCTCCTTGATAGCGTCAGGCAAGGGAAAGCCGGAATATATTGGCGCTCGGTCAGGGGAGAGCAGTGACTGTAAATCAGTAATATTCTCGCTGGTTCTGTTCCAGACCCCACCTAGGCTGAAGCCATCCACATGCCCATGGGCCAGCGTTGCAGCCATGTATTGTCCTACTTTTCCTGCGCCTAATATAAACACTTTCATTTAATCAGTTCCTATAAGAATGAGAGGGGTTTAGCAGTTCTGTTCACTCGTGGCCTCTGTATAGAAGGGGGGCAGTACGCCGCCGCAGCACCTGATCAGGCGGCGGGCCCATTGGTCCCCCTGGGTGTGATGGCATCATCTCCAGAGCCGGCGTTACTATACAGATTCTGGCTGGTGATGACCCTGCGCACTCCAGTTGGCACCAGATCATCAATATTCTCTCCCTGGCTTACCAGTCTTCTGATCTCAGTGGATGACACAGGGGGTAGCCATAATCGGGAGAAATGGACCTTGCTGTTATAGGCTTGCAGCTTCGGACTAAGGGAGCACTGGGCGGTGGAGTTGCCTGTCCTGCCGACAACAATCAGACTTTCCAGCATCTGGAGAAGGCGATCTGGTTCCCTCCAGGCCGGCAGGTCTTTGATGATATCCGTACCCGTTACCATACTGAATCGTATCTGCGGAAAACGCCTGATTAACTCATCCAGCACGTTCACTGTGTAGACTGGTGCGGTGGTGGTGGTATTGTTGGCGATGGGGGCGTTGATGGCGATGGGGGTCGCACCATCACCCAACTCCTTCTCAATTGGACACACCTCAACCATGTGGTCTTGAAAAAGGGTAATCGCTTCTCTGATCATAGTCATGCGGGTCTGAAAAGATGTCAGGCTTTTCCCAAAAGCATGCCGATAAGAGGGTAACCACCAGACCTGATCGCATTTGCCGGTGGAGAGGAGCCAGGTGGTGGTCATTACATGACATATGTGGGGTGGATCAAATGAGCCCCCGTAAATTATCACATGCCTGATATCCATAGATTATTATTCCAACCGCCAATATAAATGGCAGAAGCAACTCAAAGCCACACAACCTCAGAACAGTACATCAGCCGTTTTCTTTTTCAGGTTGCTCCCATGTGACTGGAGCCCCATCAGTCCCTTCAGCCCCCTCCAGAGTACTGATTGGGCGCTCAGTATAAGTGCGCCGCTGTGGGGGATGATGTTCCATCCTTTTGCCTGGGGCCTGTTGCGCCTTGAGAAGAATCTGCCGATAGAGATCACAGTATTCCGCTCTGGGAGCATGATGTAATATGCCGGTGGTAATTTTGCCAGCCAATTCTTCAGGGCTCATCTTGGCTGCCTTGGCAATGGGGACCGCTGCCTCTTTCTGCAGTTTAAGCATCTGCAGGTTGGTTTGGTACTTGTCCTTGTTCCGCCTGCCATGGGTGGTGTAGCAGGAATCCATCACCTCGACCACGGAGAAGCCACTGTGCTCAAGGCCAGCGGCGATGTACGACTCAATTTGGGCTGCATGGTAGCTGGTGGTACGGGCAACAAAGGATGCGCCGGAACCGATTGCCAGGGCAGAGATGTCGAATGGCGGATCTGGATTCCCTAAGGGAGTAGTTGTGGAGATGTCCCCACTAGGTGTGGTTGGAGAAAACTGTCCGCCGGTCATGCCGTAGATCTGATTGTTGAAGACCACCATGGTCATGTCGATATTGCGACGACAAGCGTGAATAAAATGGTTTCCGCCAATGGCAGAAGCGTCACCGTCCCCTGCCACAACTACTACGTTCAGCTCCGGGTTGGCCAGCTTGATCCCTGTGGCAAAAGCCAGTGCCCTGCCATGGGTAGTGTGCAGGGTGTCGAAGTTGACGTAACCGGGTAACCTGGAAGCACAACCGATGCCCGACACCACTACGGTACGGTTGGGATCTGCGCCCACCTTGTGGAGGGCACGGATCAAACCCTTGAGCAGGATGCCGTGGCCACACCCTGGGCACCAGATGTGAGGGAACATGTGCTCTCTGATGTATGGACCATAATCAAAGCTCATCTCAGTTCACCTCCTTTTGGATTGCGTCCAGAATGGTAGATGGTTTGATGGATTTACCTCCTGCGTACTGAACGGGAATGACCGGGCATTTTCCTGCAACTGCCCGTTCCACCTCAAGGATTGCCTGACCCAGGTTCATCTCGGGTACGATTATTCTGCTTGCCTGTGCTGCCAGCTCCCGCACCCGCTGGTAGGGGAATGGCCAAAATGTTCTGGGCCGGAACAGACCCACTTTTATACCCTCTCTCCTGGCCATATCCATGGCAGCTTTAGCCGAGAGGGCTGTTCCCCCATAGGCAAAGATGATGATATCGGCATCATCTAGCATAAGCTCTTCATTGCTCTCAATAAGTTCCAGGTTGTCGGACAGTTTTTGGGCTTTGCGGACCGCATCATTGTGAACCACATCCCCGGAGCCAACCGGGAAGCCCTGCTCGTTAAAACTCAATCCGGTGACGTGAAAACGGTAACCATCACCAAAGCTGGCCATTGGGGCAACCAACTGGCCGGGGCCGGGTTTGGCCTGGGGCTTGAACTCCTCGGGAGGTAACGATGGTTTCAGACGGTTGGATATGGAGATATCTCCCAGACGGGGGATGTGGATTGCCTGTCGCATGTGGGCAACGATTTCGTCGACCATAATCAGGACTGGCACTCTGAACATTTCAGACAAATTGAAGGCACGCACCGTCTCGGTGAACATCTCCTGGACCGAGCCTGGGGTGAGGGCGATGATGGAGTGATCTCCATGGGTTCCCCATCTGGCCTGTTGTATGTCGGACTGGGATGGGGAGGTGGGGAGACCGGTGCTGGGGCCGCCACGCATCACGTTGACGACAACCAGGGGAACCTGGCAGTGGCTGGCGTACCCAAGGTTCTCCTGCATGAGGGAGAATCCTGGGCCACTGGTGGCGGTCATCGACTTGCGGCCTGCCAGTGAGCCACCGATGATGGCGGCCAGGCTGGCGATCTCGTCTTCCATCTGGATAAAGATGCCACCCACTTCGGGTAACCGGGCACTGAGGTGTTCTGAAATTTCCGTCGATGGGGTTATTGGATAGCCGGCAAAGAAGCGACACCCTGCATAGATGGCGGCTTCTGCACATGCTTCGTTTCCCTGCAGAAACAGATGATTGCCCCATGGACCGATGATTGGCCCCTTGTCTGGCAATGGCCATGGTTCCCGGGGGGGGATTGTGGTTGGGGGCGGGGTGGTTCTCGAAGGAACCGTCTGGTTCAGGTGTGCTTCAGTTTCAGCCTCTGTCGCAGCCTTTGACTCTGCCCCTGACTCTGCCCCTGACTCTGCCCCTGACTCTGCCCCTGACTCT
>CAYZFJ010000138.1:0-9016 GCA_964477705.1 uncultured Myxococcia bacterium
CGCTAACGAAGGGCACGGCATGCCGTGCCCCTACAGGCGTTGGGAGGGAAGCGTTGGGCGTGTGAGTGGGTGGGAGGTGTGCCACCAGACCCCAATCACAACAGACGTGACTGGGCGCTTAATGGCTTCATTCGTCTGAGTTGAGCTCTTTCAAGATAGCCCTCTGCTCAGTCAAGTCCCCCACAAGCACAGCCCCGACCAGGCGGTCTTGCTCATTATAAACCAGCTTTTTATAGGTACCTGCACCACTGCTCACCTTGGCGTACTCCCCCCTGCCCGGCTCAATGCGACCTGCGGACATGATCCCCACCCCTATGACCTTCAGGTTGACACCAGGAACTGACCCCTGGTAATTCACCTCTTCGCCACATAATGCAGCACCGGCCAGTTTGCCCTGCTCATCAGCCACAGACCACAGACCATAACTGCGTCCCTGATACTCGGCACAATCCCCGGCAGCAAATACATCATCAGCAGAAGTCTTCATACCATTGTCGATTACGATACCCCTGTTGACCTGAATCCCCGCACTACGGGCCAGCTCCACATCGGCATGAACACCGGCTGCAATCACCACCACGCTACACGGGAGCACATCACCATCACCATAAAGCTTAACACCGGTCACCCTGCCATTCTCACCTAACAACTCCTCCACTCCAACGCCCAATCGGAACAACAACCCCGTCTTCTCAAGAGCAACCTTGAGAACATCACCCCCATCCCTGTCAAGCTGCCTATTCAGCAACCATTGATAGGGCTCCACCACAACCACCTCCGGGCCCAGGCTGTTAATAGCAGCAGCCAGCTCAATACCGAGCACCCCTCCACCAACCACTACAACCCTGCCCCTATCTCCATCTTCCTTCCCCCGAAGTGTGCCAAGCTCATCCCGCAGGGTATCCGCATCCTGCAGGGTCCTCACCCCAACCACCCCTTTCAGCTCCACGCCCTTTAGCGGAGGAATATTACACAGTGCGCCAGTGGCAAGAAGCAGCCTGTCATATATGAAAGTCTGCCCATCCCCAGTGGTTACCTGGTGAGCGACAGTATCAAGACTGGTGGCGGTAACTCCCTGTAATCTTTTAATTCCATTTTGCTCGGCCCATTTCTGGGCAGGCAGCACCAGCCGATTCCGCTCCACCTTACCGGCCACATAATCCGGGATCCTGATTCTGGTATAGAAGCCCTCATTTTCCTGGGATAAAATGGTGATGCTGGCAGATGCATTAAGGGTTCGCACCTTGGCCGCAGCAGACATTCCCGCCACCCCACCACCAATAATGAGAAAATTATCCCACATTAAATTTACCGTCCTTGAATCTGATATTACTAATTCATGATTTGTGTTTAAACATGATATGACGAGCAAACACCACCGCCCCACCACCACCGCCCCACCGTAACCAACCGGCTAACCAGACAAACAAACTAATCAATCAGAAGCCCAAAACCATCCAACCCTGTACAGTATGTGCCAGAGACGCATCTATTCCATCAGGATACCCCGATGCTCCAGCAGGCAGATCCAGCCCATCAAACGGGACCAGGATTCCATACTTAATCATAGTAGTAATTGAGTTATCACGAACCCAGTGCAGACCAACATCAGCCTCAAGGCCTAACAACCTGGCATCGCCTGGAGTCTGCTCCGGTTCCCATGCCATTGACATAATCACATCACCCCTCACACCGACCACATCCCTGCTGTTCTGAATGAAATCGTATCCGATTCCCGGCTTGGCATAAATGGCGTTAGTGACCGTACCAATCACCTGATTAAAGAGGAGCAGATCCACCCGGTAATCACGGTCGAAGAAGAACGTATTCACATCAGTTCCTCCTCCCGAAGTGGCGGGCAATGCAGGTGTATCATAAACCCCAAAGTCGTGGGGATCTCCTCCTGAAGCCGCACCAAACTCAATCCCACCTTTCAGCTTGTTGTTTCTGAATGTTCCTCTAGCCACCCCCCCGAACCCCATAATATCCACCTCAACCGAATCAAGGTTAGGCTCAGACTGGTACGCACCAATTGAACCAAAGCGGGCTGCCGCCTCCAACTCGATCTTGAAATGGCGGCCTGGCTTGGGCTGCCACTCCACCCGCCCCCACACATCGGGGGTAAGCATCCAAAAGTCTATGGGGAGAAGCTGGAAATTATCCCACATCTGCGGCCCCTGCCATGGTACCTGGGCCTGAGCATCTGCCAGACTGGTATCGTCCCCAAGAGGATACTGGGATGTATAATCCTGCTGACGATAAGAAAGCCTTACGCCGCCCTCCCACACCTTTCTCCGATCAACCTCCAGCCTGATGCGGCGCTGCTCCTGATCTGCGGTAGAGAGAGGGGCCTTCATGACCATCAGGTTGTATTCGAGGACATTATCCAGACCAGACAGGTCCCTGGGGCGCCCATAGGGCTGAGAAAACACGTTGTTCGTCAGACCGCTCGACACCAGATCAACTGCCACCCCAGCATAAAAGCCGAGAAGAGGAACGGTCAAAGATACCCTGTCTTTAAAATCACCGAAATCACAGTCCAGACAGTCACCCCCATTGTGCACCACACCCAGCCCCCACCCGTCCGGAACACGCCCCACCTGGAACAGACCCACAGGCGTAGACCAGTCCACATAGGCAGCCTTCACCCGCAGAGCGCTCCAATTAGCCGTACTGCCGTAATCAAGGGGGGCTGCCCCGCCTGCCAGGGCCTGAACAGGCGTATCGAGTCGGAAAAACTGAGCGTCAGGATTGGAACCAAGGGTGTAATTATCAAAAACATCGAGCAACCCCACCACCTTGATGCTCTCAGTCAGATGAAGTGATGGCTGATAGCGAAAACGGATATCAGCCCCATACACGCCCTCTTGCCGGTCTTCGTCAGGGATCTGATCGGCGTTGACCGGATTATCTGAAAGGGGTGGCGCCTGCCCCGAAGTCCAGGTACCAACAACATCGGAGCGGTAGGTACCAAGGTCCAGATTATGATAGTAGTATGGCCTGAACCTGAAGTAACCATTGTGCTCAAGCCATGGGAAGGCAGATGGCAGGGATGGGGTTGTGGCTTGGGCAGACCAGCCCACGGGTGCTGGCAACCCTGCAGAGGGCACCACTGTGTCAACGCCGGGTTGCACTGAAGGTGGCCCATTGGTCTCATCCATTCCGTCAAGTCCGGGCGGCCCTTCTTCCCCTGTCTCACCCAACTCATCTGTCTGCCCCTGACCATTCTGTTCGACGTCAGACGCCCCATCCTCACCCTGAGCAGGGCTTTGAGACTGTTCTTCAGACTCCGTTGGCTCTACCTGGGTCGGCTCCTGCCCCAGAGCCAGACTCCAGCCCAGCCCAATGGACAAAACTGGGACCATGACCAGACAGGTAACAACAATCCCGCCTCTACGGCTCAATCTCTTTAGTCGGGTACAGATGCCAAATGCGAATTGGGCAGAACGATCAGCCTGCGAACATAAACCACTAGAAATACGAGAAGACATGCCAACTCCTTGATTCAACAAACGAGCAGATAATCACAAGGCAATGTCATAGTCAACGGCGATGCGGAAGTTCTGGGTGATTATATAGAGGTTGATAAACCAGCCTTCCACACGCACCTCCCCACACAATACCCCTCAGCCCCTCTCAACTCCCTCCATTTGCAACAGTCGAATCTTGTTTTCAGTCCCACCCATGAAACCTCCCAGCCCACCATCTGCCGCAACAACCCTGTGACAAGGAATAAAGAGCGGCAGCGGATTAGCCCCGCAGGCGCTGCCAGTTGCTCTAACAGCTTTAGGGCGACCAATCCTTTTTGCCACTTCGCCATAGGTACTCACCGCCCCTGTTGGAATCAAGAGAAGCGCTCTCCACACTTCTTCCTGAAAGATGGTAGTACACGAAATATCGAGAGGCAGAATGTTCTCCGCTCTATCAATACATCTATGCTTATTCGCCCATTCTCCCTCTCCCCTGGTTAACACCAGCCGAACAGGCATCCCCTTTGTACCATCATTTTGATAAAAATATGATCGAAGCCACCTGACAGCCAAATCCACATAGGTTGAGTCAAAGGTCGACAGCAATCCCTCCACGGGCTCTATATTAACTCCTGTGCACATAATGCCGAGCTCTTTACACTTACCTTCGGCTTTACTTTCGCCAGTGATACAAACTCCCCTTTCTCCTTCCCCGCTACAACCGGCAAAAGTCCCCGGAAGCCATAATCTCCTGACTCCCCAGGGAGAAAACCCAACCTTGACCATCCCTAGCGGTGTAGTCACACCAATGCAGTGAAGGAGCCGATCTGACTGCCCATTGGGTCGCTTTGTCATTCTCCTGATACCCTGTTGTCAAGCCCCCCAAAAAAATTATTCCCCACCCCCTCCCAATACGAACGGTTTAATATAGCAATAAAAAATTCAAACTGATATGCTGATTGTTTCATATGCCATCCTACTGAACTTCAGAAGGGTCGGACACGAGGAGAAGAAAGTTACTATGAAAAGACTTCTGGCCGTATTGTTGCTGGGACTTTTTGCCGCCACCGCAGGGTGTGCGCAGGAAGTAGGAGACATTGACAGGACCCAGCCAAACTATGTATCTAAAGACCTGTTTTCCGATGGCAAACCATGGTTCGTCCGCAAACAGGTAATCGAAGTACCATACACTACCGGTTTTACCTTCGTAGGTGAAATGGGTAACATGGAAAAAGTGGTATGGGACATCCAGGCAGATTATCTCATCGCCTACCGAGCCCATGAAGAGGTTGCCGACTCTGAGCAGTTTGCCAATGATATGGCCAACCAGAACCGGGGTGAAAACGACCCCCAGAATGAGTGGCAGGGCGCACCCATTGCAGCCTACAAAATCGAATCCCACTTCGATATCCAGCGGGAGTACAACCCCCAGACCGGTGAAGAGACTAACGTTATCGTAGAAAACTCCTCAGATCGCCACTGGTATGAGCGGGAGTACATCAGGGTTGACTGGTCCCAGAACCTGATCGCCGATTTCTCCTTCGTGGCTGATTCTATCACCACCAACCCAGTGCAGTACTACATTCCTGCAAGTGACACCACCAACCCAGACCGGGCCATTATCACGTCCGACTACATCGACATTGTAGAGAAGATCTTTGCTGAGCCCGAGGTTGATGCATTCCTGAGCAGCTACTACCAGAGGCCGATCCCAGCCTGCTGGCTCTACAGCAGCCTGTATTTCGACTGCATGGGTCAGACAATCAAGATCCGCACCTCCTTCCTGAAGGTGGACGAGAACAATGACTATGAGCGTCTCCAGTACGACGACAAGGCCATGGACAAATTCGGCTACTTCCGCAGTGAGCGTTATGCTTACGATCAGGAACGTGATTTGCTGGAAGGGAAGCGGATTCTCAGCATCAACCGCTGGAACATCTGGCAGAAGAGCAAAGATGAGGCCGGAAATTCCATTCCATATACTGACCGAAAGATCAAGCCCATCGTTTACTACCTGAGCGAGAACTTCCCTCCCGATCTGGCAGACATCTCCGTGGGCCGAATGGCCGATGAGTGGAACCGCTCCTTCAAAGAGACGGCTAAAGTCCTCCTTGAAAAAGAAGATGCCAGCCAGGTGGATGATGTCTTCGTTGTGTGCCGCAACCCGGTTCAGGAGAGCGATCACCCCGTATGTGGTTGTCCCGACCGTATCGCTGATCCTGAAAAACCCCACTGCGGTAATTTGGGTCTGAGGCCCAGGCTGGGCGATCTGCGTTATTCAATGATTTATTGGGTAGCCACCCCACAGGCTAGTGCCCCTCTAGGCTATGGTCCTTCGTCTCCTGACGCTGAAACAGGCGAAATCATCAACGGCTCCGCCAATATTTACGGCGCCTCCCTCGACACCTATGCTGTCCAGTCCAGGGATCTGATCAACCTCCTCAATGGGAAGATCACCGAAGAGGATTTCGCTGATAGTAAACACATCAAGGAATACCTTGAAGGCTTGAAAGAGCGACGTTCCACCATTCAGGCCACCAAGGATTTGCGCCTGCCCAGCGAAAAGCTTACCCAATTGAGGGAGAACAACCTGGATGGGCGTATCAAACGAATCCAGCAGAGTGTCAAGTCGGGCGTTGCTTACAACGACATGGCAGCTCCTGGCCGTGAATCCGTGCGGCGTTCCCCCGAAACAGGAGCCCTCTATACAGATGAGCTGGCTCGTGCCATGAGTGGCACAGTCACCGATACTGCCACAGGTGCAGTAGCTGATTTCCCCAACGAGTTCCTCACCTACTGGCTGCAAAGAGACGCCCGTAAGCAGGAATCCCTCAAGCTGCAGATGCTCACCAGGAACTGTATCTTTATGCCTGAGTTCCTTGACAACGCCATCCTGTCCCTGGCGGCTAAGGTAGCCCACATGGAACAGGATGAACTACTCCAGTATCTGCGTGAAGAGATCTATATTGGCGTCACCCTGCACGAGCTGGGTCACACCGTAGGTCTGCGCCACAACTTTGCAGCCAGCACTGACGCAATCAACTTCCACGACGATTACTGGGATCTGCGACTCAATAATGCAATTGATCCTAACCACCCCTACAAATTCGTCCCCACCTGGACTTTCGATTACTACAAGCAGTATGCCAATGTAGACATGGAGAAAGGCTGGAACGAATCGGGTATTATGGACTTCCAGTACTCCTCAATCATGGATTACGGTGCCCGCTTCAACTCCGATTTCAAAGATCTCGGCAAGTATGACGATGCAGCCATCAAGTTCGGTTATGGCCAACTGGTTGAAGTGTTTGACTATGATGATTTCCCACGGGAAAACTATAAATTCATACAGCGGACAAGCGAGCGCCATTACACCACCTTCCCCAAGCTGCTCTCGCCTATTGGTCAGGAAGATCCTGCCCAGTGGGTGGAGAATATTCGCACCAGGAAGACTATTCCCTATGCAGAGCTGAAAGAGCAGCAGGACGCTGATGCAAACACTGCACCAGTAGAGGTCCCATATCGCTTCTGCACCGATGAGTACGCATACCCCATGGGATATCCCGGAGCCTGGTATTGTAATATTTGGGACGCAGGGGCCGATACCTATGAGATTACCA
The DNA here is from genome assembly GCA_964477705.1 of uncultured Myxococcia bacterium. GTDB lineage: Bacteria > Myxococcota_A > JAVEVO01 > JAVEVO01 > CAYZFJ01 > CAYZFJ01. The sequence continues at coordinate 7,091 of CAYZFJ010000138.1, forward strand.
AATCATGGATGAACAGCTATGATGGCTATTATGTGCTGAACAACTTCAAGCGTGATCGTGTATCGGTCACTGAGGCTTACATCTACAGCAGTTATATTGGAAAGTTGTTCAGAACATTTAACAACATCACCAGCATGTACAAGCACTTTGTAAATGATGCATTTATTGCCAAGAGTGATGTTAACTGCCCCGACCTGAATCTGACTGTCCGCTCAAGGGCCCTGCGCTGGGAAGAGTCCGATACGGCATCTCCCTACTATGCCAGCTTCCTGTGTGGTTATGATCGGTTGATGGCATCTATGGACATGGTGGATTTCTTCGCTCGAATTCTTCAGACTCCTGATGTTGGTGCCTACAAACTCAACGCAGAGACTGGCCGCATGGAGTTCGTGGATGTGAACCCAAACTACCCCCAGTGCGGCGATGTCTCCATTGATCCCAATGATCCTGAATGCCAGGATGCAGATGGTAACTTTGATCCCACCCGGATGATTAAAGGTGACTATGTAGAGATCCCTTCTGGTTTAGGTAAGCATCAGGTCACCCTGTTTGACCGGGACGAGTACGGTATTGAGTTCTGGTTCAAGCCCGTCCGCATCGGCGGCTGGTGGGACAAGATCATCGCCATGATGGCTATGGCTGATCCAATGACCAACTTCATGGGCATGGACGCATCCTCTGACACCAGGTCATTCCTGATCAACACCAAGGCCCTGTGGCCCGATGAGATCACCAACCTGATCGGCGGATACATCGCCGAGATGCCTGAATGGTATGCTCCATATGTGGTTATGGACCAGTTCGGCGGTTATGAGTTCTTCTACAACTCACCATTCGAACCTGGCAAGCCCAATAATGCGATCGTCGTTGATCCTGAAGAGCAGTACACCTGCAAGCTCTACGGAGCCTACATTGCTGCCTCAGAGTTCTCCTGGGGTACGGACGATCTGGACTTTGTCCAGAACGCCCGAATCATGCTCAAGGGCAATGGTGAAGAGCACGAACTGCCTCCTGGAGTGACCTGGGACGATGAGGACAAGGTGGTTCAGGTTTGGGACCCCATCACTAACCGCACCTACTATGCGGTCAAGTACCAGTCATATGATTACCAGGACAATCTTGATGGTGAGGGAAATCCTGTGCCTAATGACAAGATCATCCCCATCGGATACACACTCCTTAAGAACATTAAGGATAAGTACGGCTGCCCAGGCCCCAATTGCGATATGCAGGCAATCAACTGGGAGATGCACTACATCAACATCCTCAGAGGCTACATGCACGCCGCTGAGTACCCCACGTTCTAATTCCGCATTAATCTCTAATTCAATCCATACCAATCTCACCTGAGGGCTGGGGTAAACAAACCCCGGCCCCCAGGGGTTCATTTCCGGTTACAACAACAAATTATAAGTGTTTGTCTTGTTCCTACAGCAACTTGAGGGCACCGCATGCCGTGCCCGTACAGACGTTGGGTGGTACGTGATGGGCGGATGAGTGGGAGGTGTGGCGCAAGGCCAGAATTCCAACAGGCATGTTCGATATTTTTCTCAAAAGTCGTGACCTTGTCTCAAATCTCCCCGCTTTACAGCAACCCTCGGGCTTTTGAGACAACCCAGCCACGTTTGAGACACCGTACAGGCATAATTTGCACACATTTATTCAGCTTACCCCAATACCCTGCCACTTATGAGACAACACCGGGATTTATGAGACAAAATAGCTGGATTTCCTGTCTCAAAAGTCGGGACCTTGTCTCAAATCTCCCCGCCTTACTGCAACCCTCGGACTTTTGAGACAACCCAGCCACTTTTGAAACACTACCATTTAAGGTGGGATCCCATGGTTCAGGGCGCAGGGGGTACCGGTGGGTTGGGTGCACCGCTGACGAAGGGGTCGCGGTAGGGACTCCCGTTACCGGGAGCC
>CAYZFJ010000139.1:0-8966 GCA_964477705.1 uncultured Myxococcia bacterium
CCCCCCTCTACCCACTTCTCATCCCCCCAGCCATAACCGGCAATACGGCAAACAGGGTCTCAGTACCGGAATACCACCTCTGCTTTAACCCCTGTAAACGGAGGAAAAGTCCTGCAACTGCCAGAGACGCACCCCTTCCCGCCTCTCATGGAGCCTGCAAATAACCTGGCGCTGAGTGACTGGGACTGACGCCAGGACATCTCTGCCCCATGGAAAACAGTCCTCACATCTTCCACCTTCCCCTGGTTCATGTTGTGCCGAGTCTCAAACTCGTTGTCATAGCTGAAGATGTACGCAACCATGTACTTGGGTGCCAGGTTATAGCCCAGAGACCATGTCCCCTTGTGGAAATCGAGAGCCTCACCTATTGAATAGCTCCGGTACCACTGCTCATGCCGGCCAAATAGTGAGACTGTGTGTTTCCGGGCCACCGTCAACCGCAAGTTGGCCTCTACATAATCGATCTTCTCATGGAGAAAGGCGTCCCCCTCATTCCTCTCCCCGCCCTGAACCCGATAAGCAAAGCCAGAGATCCTGCCATCAACGCCTCCATAGATGTGAAGAATATCCGTTTCATCTGAGCCGGCCCCCACCCCGGCCCCCACCCCAGTTCCCGCCCCCCCCAGCGAGCTGGCATAGGCTTTTCCCGCCATACCACTGGCATACAGATAAGCGTCCAGACTGCTCAAAGCCCAATCCAGGCGTAACCGCACTGCCTTGGTATCAGTGTTGTTGTGAACCAGCATGTCAGGAGTATCCAGATTGGGCGGCTCCTGATAAAAGAAGGTGCGCCCTACCGTCGAATAGTGGGAAGGATCAAGGTTCTTCGATGCGGCCACATAGTAGCGATCATACCACTTGCCATCGAGCAGAAAAGTAAGAGGTCCCACACCACCGCTGGCCTGACCCAAGAGAGCGAACCCCCGATCCCCTGCGCTGCTGCCGGCCCCAGCCTTGTTGCTGTCGCCCCCAATCAGGGCATCCTCATAGCGATAAAGGCGAGCCCCCTCAAAATAAAAGTCGAGGCCTGCCAGACTGTTCACTTCCAGTGACGCACCGAGCAAGGAGCGTGGTTCAACAACCTCGCCAGCATCAGGATCAACAAGTTGCATCTGCACAAACCGGGCTCCCGCCTTCACCCTCCTGCCCAGTTTCTGGATAACCTCCATACCGGCAATCAGATCCGAGGGATAAATGGCCAATGGGTTACAATTGGCATCTGCAAAGGAATCAGTGCACTTGTCAATGATGAGCCTCTCTTCGGTTGGCTCCAGTGAGATAGTATTGCTGAGTCCTCCCAGCACTGACACGCTGGTGGAGCTCCCCTGCCACTCCATCAGGGCTCCCCTCAAGGCCATATCCACCCCAAGTTCGTCAACCCGCCTGACACTGAGGACCAGTCCTTTCCCGAGCACCTTATAAAAGTCGCCAAGCTGAATATTCAGATGCCGGTTATTATAGCGATAATAGAGCCTTTCAACTGCGTAGCTGTTAGCGTATGGCGGCCCAGCCCCCCTGATTTTGCGTACATCCGGTGGATTTATAAACGTGGCAGTATCCAGCCGAAGACCCACCCGGTGACTTCCATAGATAAGTTCGCCAAACCCTGTGTTACGCAGGTCCTGATAATTATCATCATCATCCCTGGCATTCCTGTTGTCCCCATGCCAGTCAGCGAATACAGTCCAGGTGAGGGAGTGCCGTAGGCTGGGTGAGTTTGGGCGGTGTGCAGCCTGGGCAATTAGAGGCAGAGATGCCTCTCTCATAGGGCCATCCATATCTTCGGCGGCTTTATCACCCTCACTCACCAGACTTGAATCGCTGGCACTACCGGCTGCACTACCTGTCTCACCCTCGCTACCAACCTCACCGTCTCCCTCACTCCCGCCCCCGTGACCAGCCTGGTCCACAACCTCATATCCCGATCCATCCCCAGCATGTTCCTCTGCTCCCATAGCCACAGCAATTTGAGGAGAAAAGATCAGCAAAAGGGAGAAACAGAAAAAACTCCCCAGACCAGGTAGCCTGCCTTGGTAACGGTTCCCCAAAAGATGCAGAAGAAATGCCACCCCTAAAATGTCACACCAGATTCCAAACACTGTAGTAGTTCCTTCCCATGGGGCATTGCTTACAAAAGCTCTTCTACCGCCTTACGGAGAAACTCCGTTGAGCCCACCTCATTGGCTTCAAATGAAGTGGCAATGCGTCCATCACGGTCCAGAACCATGGTAAAGGGGAGAATCATTTTGGGATCGTATCTGGCCATGATGTCCGAATTATCATCGGCAAGCACCCTGAATGAATAGCCGCGCCTGCGCACAAGGTTTCTTATCTCACCCCGTGTACCAGGACCGTCCACATTCACTGATATCACCTCAACTCCCCTGTCCCTTACCTCACGATTCATCTCTTCCAGCAAATCCAGACCCTCCACACACCCCACACACCAGGTGGCCCAGAACCTTAAAACAACCACCTTGCCACGAACATCGGACAGATGAAAAACATTGCCATCCAGGTCCTCCAGGGTGAAATCTTCCGCCCCAACTCCACCCGCAGCGCCCCCCTCCGAGCCGACCGCCTGGCCTCCTGCCCCCTTACCAGCCTGGTCCGCAACCAAACCACTGCTGCTGGAAGCACAACCACATACCTCCACCATACCAATTAAACCCATCACCATGGCCAGGGGCAATCCAATCCATACAGAGAAACCATATTGTGATCTGGGCAAGTAATACATGGGTTGTTTATCCTTTCGGAGGCATGCCCCGGGTATAATTGAAAGGGCTGACTCATACCCCCAAGTAATTGACAATGGACCTTCGAAGGCTAACCTCATCAAAGCCTGTAGTGATCTCAAGAATTTTCATGCTGTTACCGTCAATCAACATGTTCATAGGGGTAGAGCTGATATTGTAGTACTGCCCCATCTCCACATCAGGATCAATCACCACCGGGTGAGTGCACCCATGTTCTTCTACCCAGGTCTGGGCAAACTCAATTGAAGCGGGCTGATAGCGATAGTCCTCAAACAGCGCCGTCACCACTAGGAACCCATCATCTGCCCACTGGGTGTACCAGTCCTGAAGATGTCCCGCCTCTATTGAGCAGGCGGCACACCTGCCAGCCGAAGAATTAAGAAGAATCAGCCTGGTGCCCATCCAGTCTTCCATGGACGCTTCTGCACCGTGGGAATCAGTAAAGTGATGGTTGGCAATTACGGCGCCTGCAGTCTTCCCGTAGGGTGGATCCGGATACTGGAGCTCCACGGCCACATCCAGATCTCCACTTCCTCCAACATCACCGCCAACATCATCCCCAACATCGCCTTCAAAGTCACCAACATCCACTCCATCTACCTCATCTCTAATCTGATTGCAGGAGCTCAACAATCCTGCCCCAAGCAACAAGCACAACGGCAGTACAATCGCCCTCATGCCCACGCGAAAACAGGAAGCTAACCTACCACAATAATAGGTATACCTTATACACATCTATACTCTCCCAACAATCCGAATCCACTGATAAATTGAGGTGTAAGCTGTAATCCCAGAGATACCCGCATACTCTACTTTAAGCCATAAATCACGTCAATGCTGCCATACCCACGCCCTCGACGAGAGCTGAAAATGGCAGGCTAGAGCGCAACACTTAAGCAATCTTCGCCCCCCCGCAGGCTTGTGGAACAGGACATGACTCCCATCAACCAGAAGCTGATCCAGTGCCCGTCCAACAGGCCCCCAGCACCCTCCGGGCACCACAATCCCCACAAAAATATCAGCCCCCGTTTTTACCCCAATCCTCTTGAACGGCTCCAGCAGGAGACCATTTATTATAGGAGAGAAATAGTGTGATTTGGTGAGGTTTGTTTTGGAATACTGGTCATACAAGGAGGAAAACATGTTGAGGATACTTTCGAGAATATCTGCATTGAGTGCAGCTTTGTTTCTGATCCCTGCCCTGGCTGTGGCTCAGGTTTATCCAGAGGAAACCGTTACCATCGAGGACCAGGGAATGATGGGTGACCTGGGTATCGCCGTCACAGCAGCCGGGGGTATCACCGGATTCACCACCAACCTGCAGGACGTGACAGACGTGGGCCCAGCCTGGGATGCAAGAGTAATTGTGGGGACTAACTCTTTTCTAGGTGGCGAGGTAAACTATCGGGGTGCTTCAAACCAGCTTAATGACAACCGACTGACAGACTCTTCCAACATCATCAGCAGTGCAGTTGAAGGCTCACTCAGATTCAATGCATTACCCACATATGCAGTCACACCCTTCGTTACAGCCGGCGCAGGCTGGCAGGGTTTCCAGGTTGATCGAGATGTGGCCGGCGGTCTATATCGGGATGATGACGCCCTGGTGTTTCCGTTTTCAGGCGGTGTAGCTTATACGGTCGCCGATAGCCTCCTGGTAGATGGCCGCTTTACATTCAGGTACATCCCCCAGGATGACGTAATCATCCGCCGTGATGTTACTGCAGAAGAGGTGCGGGCGAATTCTTGGGAGACCACTCTAAGACTGGGATACGTGTTCTGATTTTATGAATTCCTGCCAATGGCATCTTCCACTTCCTGCACTCGCTTCTTCAGACCGACCTCCCCAGTCTTCCGCTCATCAACAGTAATTGATGTAAATACCCTGGGTGCCCCTCTCTTAAGCGCTTCCTGGTGCATCTTCTCTGCCACACGGAACAGCCTGTCCACAGCCCCCTCCAGAACCGACCCAGTCGGCGTCACCTGCACATCCACATCAGCATCCCTGGCAACCCGTACACAGGCTGCAACCATATCGTGAATACTAGGACTACCGGTACCTACCGGCACGATCTGGATTTCCATGATGGCCATTTATAGTCTCCCTTGTTGTCAGTTTCCCCATCGAAGGATAATGAAATAAATTGAACATTGAATCACCGGGGATAACATTGGTGTCCTTCACGTGCTCAAGTAAAGTATGAGCAGCGCAAACCAGTGCAAATCTGAAGAAATCTGAAGGGCTAAAATTTTTTGGGGAAACAAGAGGGAATAATGGGGGTTCCATTACAGGTCATTTAGTCTTACTTTATGATTTTACAAATCGGGTAGACATCAAGAAGTCCTTTAGGATACACTGACACGATGACTGGATTATAATGGCATGAGGGGAATCATCCCTTTGTTATTCCTGGCGCCACAGGGAGCGGAGTCGCAATGGCAGAGCATAGCAGAAAATCATTGAAGAGCTTCTATTGCAGGGAAAATCTGTGGAATAGCTTTGAGGCAATGGCGAGAGAAGCGAACGTATCCGTGGATGCGCTTCTGGACGATGCCATGAATCAATTCCTCCGTAGAAAAGATAAAGGCGCCCCAACTGATCTTTCCACCAGTGGGCAAGGAAGATACCCCAAATCCCCATCAAGGCAGCAGGTGCAGAGTGGTGCCATGGCTACAGCGGGTGGTTATCATGGTGGCGGCTTTGAACAGCAAGCCCAGGGGAAAGGTGCTCAGGTGGCCCCTCCCCCGCCTCTACCCCAGGCTGGAGGAGAGCGGCGAGCACCTCACGCCCAACAGATGGCACCCCACATTCCAGCACCAGCCCACACTCCCATTCCAGGCCCCGCAGCACAAGTACACCCTGCGATCAGCTCCAAACAGGGGCAGGCCATGGCTGGTGGATGGACCGGTGTCTCTCTGACTCCGCCACTGTACGTCTACTACAATGGCAAGAGGCAACTGGTTGACAAGGAGCAGTTCGTAATAGGCAGGAGTGCCCAATCGGCAGACATGACCATCAAGGATGGAAACATTTCTCGAAAGCACTGCTTGGTCATTTATAATGGCGGTCAGTACTTTATCAGAGACTTGGGCTCCACCAACGGCGTTGAGTTCAGGGGTGCCCGAATTGACTCGAAGCATATTGATGAAGGTGACGTATTCACCCTGTGTGGCCACCAGATCATCTTCACCTACCAGGGCTAAACCTATAGGGGCACGTCATGCCGTGCCCTTCGTCAGCGGTGCACCCAATCTATACGGCTCCCTCGAACTCTCGAACATTCATTCCCACACTTTCCACCCACCCAACACATCCCTCCCAACACTGTAGGGGCACGGCATGCCGTGCCCTTCGTCAGCGGTGCACCCAACCCGCCGGTACCCTCTAAGCCCAGAACCATGCTCCCTCTACTTTAGACTTGCCACTCTAAATGTGAAGACAACTCTGAGCTCTGGAGGGCGAGCGCCGCTCGCCCCTACTAGCGACAACTGCCCACTGACAACTGATAACTCACAAATGACCGTGCTTCTTACGCAAAAACCACTCCACACCCATTAACCCGAGCACACCCAGCAACATGAACGGATTAGCCCACAGGTCCCTGCTGTTGCGTCGATCAGAGCGGACCACATCAGGACTGGGGATGCGCAGATTGCCCACCTTGGCCCTTGGACCAGTAAAGATGCCCCCCGAGGCTCTGGAGATAGCAGCCAGAAGATCATCTCTGACCCAGGGTTGATTAATCTCTACCCCAGCACCAGCAACAAGTACGGGAACAGACGAGATGCCATCTTCTACCAGAAGATCTTCCTTTTCGTTCCGTCTGCCCTTGTTACCTCTCGCAGGTGACGACGATGGTGGAGAAGAGGAGCCGTTACGCCCCCCAGCCCTCATACTCCCACTGTCCAGCCCAGCCCCCGCACTGCGACCCACTCCCGCCCCTCCTGCTATACCTGCTCCCCCTCCCCCTCCCCCTCCCACTGCCCGGTCCACAGCATAACGCCCATCTCTGATAGATTGGCCACCACGCCCCTTCCCGCTCTGGCTCTCACTATCAACAACAATCAGATATGCCCCTTTAGGCACTTCAGTAAACTCAACCCTGGCCACCCCATGCTCCCCCATAACACCATCCCTGACCTGAACAGGTTCCTTGAGAAACCCGCCATCTCCCAGGGAATGCAACCCGGCCACAAACCGCGTCCCCGCCTCCACAGCGTATGCCTGATCAACAATCTGCACATCAGCTACCACACGTCCCTCTGACTCCACCGGGTTGGCTGCTGCTTCGATCTGAATCAGGTCACTCTCCGGATCTCCAATCAACCAATGCATGGCATTGGTCCAGAAACGATTATAGATAACAGAGCCGCTCTGCCCAAATTCACCAAAAGCCATCCGCCAGAAAGAGTCTGTGAGCAGCGCCATTGACCGACCCTCTCCATGGCGTCCAACCACCAGCAGCGGTTGGGTACCCTTTGCCCCTGATGCCCCTGATGCCCCTGCTGCCCCACCGACACTAGGCACCGCATCAAGCAACACCACCGCACCCGGGCGCACTCCTGCCACCACATTGAGCCCGGCCAAGAAATCCACCTCTCGCCAGGCCTTCACATTCCCAGTCAAGCTATCAGCCAATCTGGTCACTGGATGGTATTTACCCCGCTCAGGCACCCGAATGGAATAGGGGGAAGAGGAGAACATATCCCTGTCCTGGCCCCGTGGCGGCAATACAACAGGGAGAGCCCTCTCCACTTCGGTACCAGCGTACCCACCCGCAGAAAAAGAGAGGGGCCCTCCAACCATCACCAGCCCCCCCCCATTGGCAACAAATTCTTCAATTTTGGGTAGATATCTGCCGATCTGGTAAGGGCCAAAATTAAAGTTCTGGAGCACAATCATGTCAAAGGAGCCCAGCTCTTCTTCAAACAGCTCGTTGGTTGGGAATGGGATCAGAGAGAGCTCATGATTCGACACCATGGCCATGTTGGAGGATGTACGCAAAATAAAAAAGGAGATCAGGTCCACGCTCGGGTTGCTCTTAAAAAATTCTCTCAGGAAGCGTTCATCCCATGAGGGCTGGCCACACACCTGAAGCACCCTGATTCGATCCCGCACCACATCTAAGATGAAATGTTGCCGGTTATTCTCAGAGAGTCCTTCACCCTCAAGCACTGGTCCCTCAACCGTATACACCCTCTTGCCCACCTTCTCGGGGGCGAAGGAGAAATCAACCACATACTCGGTGGCGGCAGGGTTCATCCTGATAACCCTGGTCTGGATAGCCTTCCCGTTCTCCTTGAGAGTGATAGGAATATCTCTGGTGCCAAGCCCCCTGGCTCTAACAATCACCTTTACCTGAACCACGTTTTTAACAAAGGCAAAGCTGTCGGCATTGATTGAATGAATACTCAGGTCATTAAGGGCATGTGGCTCACCAATAAGCACTGAATGAATTGGCACTCCCATGGCAGCGAACTGTTCGGTCATATCTTCGGGAATCTGGCCTCCTGGAGGCGTGCGCATACCCAGAGGCCCATTATCAGTTCCGTCAGAGAGGATAAGAACGGCAGCCAGATCCCGGTTTTTATACCGCCTGGCTACCTCATCCAGGGCAGATCCCAGATCAGTAGCTGTACCCGAGGCCCATCCTGGGCCGTCCCCGATGGCATCAAGGCTGGACGGTTGGAGAGAAGAGCTGAACTTGTAAACATCAATTTGGTGGTCCCGGGACAAGTCCTTCCAGTCTTCCCCATTGGCCAACACAAAATCTCTGAGCAGGATGGTACGTGACGGCCCTCCCTGCCGGTCGGAGATCCCCATGGATAATGAAGAATCAGCCAGCACCACCAGATGGTTACGTACTCTGGTCACACTCTGTTCCTGAACAGCAGGCTCAAGAAACAGGAAGAGGACCAGAAGCACAGTAAGGACACGCAGCGAGAGGATCACAGCCTTGTTCGGTTTGCCACTTCGCTGAAGGTTCAACCAGGTGAGCAGGATCACCACCAGCCCGGCAACAAAAGCGATGGATATGACCGGAACAGACCAGGGGGTGTTGAAGGTCAGCACCTTCTCGAATGTGGTAGTGGCGGCAGCGCCTCCGGACAGGGCTGGCCCCCCCCCCCCCCCCCCCCCCCCCCCCCCCCCCCCGCCCCCGCCCCCCCCCCCCCCCCCCCCCCCCCCCCCCCCCCCCCCCCCCCCCC
>CAYZFJ010000140.1:0-8770 GCA_964477705.1 uncultured Myxococcia bacterium
TCTGTAACTAATCAGAGTGAGCGCTGCAGCAGCCAGGATTAGAGCGGCAAGAATAGCAGACACAAATACCATTCTGTTCTCCGGGGGCTTTGCCTCCACAATGCAACAATAGGCAATTTGGTGTTCTGAAAAAGGATATCAAGTGACCCGTTCTGAGTTGGTCATTTCATACTCTGCAGCCGCCCGGAATTCGGCCATTGCCACTGCTACCGCCTTCCCGAATGTTTATGGTTTGTTATCGAATAAATTTATCGCAGCCTTATGGTTTTATGTCCTGAACAATTGACTATGTCTTGAGGCCATGATTACTATCGGCTCCACATCATGTGGGCGATTTTATGTAAGAATTATGAGGCAGTAGAATATATGACTACAGGAAACAGCATCTTAAAGCGTACGGATTTTTGTGGTGAGCTGAGGGGGGAGCACGTGGGCAAGTCGGTGGTCCTGACAGGCTGGGTCCAGCGGAATCGGCATCATGGTGGTTGTTTATTTGTGGATTTGCGTGACCGTACCGGTTTCGTGCAGTTGAAGCTGGATCCGGTCAGCTCTGAGACCGCATTCAATCTGGGGGAGCGAGTTAGGCCTGAGTGGTGTATCGGAGTCCGCGGGGTGGTTCTGTCTCGGGGAGAGAATATCAACACCAAGATCCCAACTGGTGAAGTGGAGGTGGCGGTTCAGGAGATTGAGGTTTTCTCAGAGGCAAAGACCCCGCCTTTTGTTATCGCAGATGAGACCGATGCCAGTGAGCCGCTGCGCTTAAAGTACAGGTACCTGGATTTGCGCAGGGCGCCGCTGCAATCCAATCTCATCCTTCGCAGCAAGGTGAATCAGGTTGTGCGGCGCATCATGGATGGCATGGGATTCCTGGAACTGGAAACCCCCGTACTCGGCAAGTCTACTCCCGAAGGTGCCAGGGACTATCTGGTGCCCTCCCGGGTGAACCCCGGCACGTTCTACGCCCTGCCTCAGAGCCCGCAGTTGTACAAGCAGCTCTTCATGGTGGCCGGTTTTGATCGGTACTTTCAGATAGTAAAGTGCTTCAGAGATGAGGACCTGCGTGCCGAACGTCAGCCTGAGTTCACTCAGATTGACATGGAGATGTCGTTTGTGGAGCAGGAAGATGTGTTCCGGGTGGTTGAGAATCTGGTGAGCACTATCTGGAGAGAGATTAAAGGCATTGAGATACAGACACCCTTCCGGCAGATGACCCACCGGGAAGCAATGGATAAGTACGGAGTGGATAAGCCTGATCTCCGGTTTGGCCTGCCTCTGGTTGATTTAACAGGGGTGTTGGGGCGCTCAGGGTTCAAGGTGTTCGCCGATACTGTGGAATCGGGCGGCATGATCAAGGGGGTGAACGTGAAGGGTGGTGCCGCTACTTTCTCAAGGGGTGAGATTGATCGGACCCTGGTGCCTCTGGTTACCTCCTCTGGGGCAGGGGGACTCATCTGGATCAAGCTCGAGGAAGACGGCGTCAAGTCCCCTGCGGCTAAGTTCTTGAGCGAAGCTGATGTGGCAGCATTGACCACTTCACTCGGCATGGAGAAGGGTGACTGTGCTTTTATGGTGGCTGGCAGCAGAAGGGTGGCCAACGATTCCATGGGCCAACTGCGCAACGCTCTGGGGCGCAGACTGAACATGATAGACGACAATGTGTTTGAGATGCTCTGGGTCACTGATTTTCCCCTGTTTGAGTGGGATGAGGCTGAGTCCAGGTGGAACTCGGCCCACCACCCATTCACCTCGCCATATGTAGAAGATATGACCCTGTGGGAGACAGATCCGGGGCAGGTCCGGTCCCAGGCTTATGATCTGGTGATCAATGGTCATGAGGTTGCGTCAGGATCGGTGAGGATTCACAGGCAGGACGTGCAGCGGAGGATCTTCAGCACCCTGGGCATCTCTGAAGAGGAGGCTACGTCCAAATTCGGCTTCTTCCTGGAAGCTCTCCAGTACGGCACGCCGCCCCACGCTGGATTGGCCCTGGGAATGGACAGGCTGGTCATGCTCCTCCTGATGACGTCCTCCATCAGGGACGTGATCCCTTTCCCCAAGACGCTGCGGGCCCTTGATCTGATGAGCGGAGCTCCATCTGACGTAGACAGCAGGCAACTGGAAGAGCTGCATATCTCCACTAAAGGCTGATCTCAGTTGTTATTACGCCACAGCCTGTAATGCGCTTACAGCGTCACACCAGCCATCACGCCAGCCTCACCCCCATCAGGCGCTTTCCAGCCCTTTCTGCAGATCAGTGATGATGTCATCAACACCCTCAATCCCCAGTGAGAGCCGCACTCCCCCTGGGTCAATGCCAACCCGTTTTTGCAGCTCAACTGGAACCGCCGCATGGGTCATTGATGATGGGTGCTCAATCAATGTGCGTATTTGCCCAAGGCTCACCGCTAGAGTAATCGCAAGGGAATCTCGGGCGATGGCGTCCATCAGCCTGGCTCCAGCCTGCCTGGCATCCTCAGGCCCGCCTTTCAGACGGAAGTAAACCATGATGCCGGGGGCAAAATTGCCTTCAGGGTCTTTAAGCTGCTTCTCTGCAAGCTGGCGCTGGGGGAAGTTGGACAGCCCGGGGTAGAACACCTGTTCCACCTTTGGGTGCTCTGCCAGGAATCGGGCCACAGTGACCGCGTTCTCCTGTTGCTTGCGGATTCGAAGGGCCAGGGTGGGGAGGCCGTACACCAGGTGCGCCCAGGAGGAGCGGGAGGAGAGTGGGGCGCCGAAGTCCTTACGATAGAGCATCAGGTCCGATTCGTATGTGCGCTCACAGCAGACCATGCCGCCCATGTCTGTGCCGAATCCACCGATATCTTTGGTGAGACTGGCAACCACCATGTGTGCTCCCAGTGAGAGAGGACGCTGGCACCATGGGGTAGCAAAGGTGTTGTCCACGATGATTCTGGTTTGGTCTGCGGGAGGTAGATCCCTGTTGTGCTCGTCCACCATGGCCCGGATGGCGCCAATATCAATCATCTCAAGGGTCGGATTAGAGGGAGTCTCAAAATAGATTACCTTGGTCTTGTTGTCCAGGAGGGGGGCCAGATTCTGTGTATCGGTAAGATCGGCCCATTTAGTGGTGATGCCCAACCTGGGTAACCAGTTCTTGAGCAGACTGAAGGTACAGCCATAGACCAGCTTGTGGGCCACCACCGACTGCCCTGTATGTACCAGGGTGCAGATGGCAGCACTGATGGCAGCCATTCCTGTTGCAAAGCAGATGGCAGTCTCTCCACCCTCTGCAGCAGCCAGGCGGTATTCCAGCATGGAGCGGCTCGGTTCATCCAGTCGGTCGTAAATGTAGATGGGGTGGATCTGGTGCCGGTTGAACTCTGGGTTGGCGAATTGGGTGAAGCCTTCTGCGCCACGGGCTACAGTTTCGAGACGATAAGCATTGGATGCAGAGATGGGAGGGACGAGGTGATCACCATAATTCCAGGCCATGCTCTCAAAAGCACCATGGATCATCATGGTGTCCATGGTGTAGTTAGTCGAACTGGGATCTTTTTTCCCTTGGTCCACGGTTGACTCCTTGTTGTTCGGTGTGGGGTAGTGCCGGTGCTCGTGCCGGTGTTAATGCCCGTGCCCGTGCCCGTGCCCGTGCCGATGCCGGTATATTCATGGTGGTCATGTGGTATGAACCTGCAAGGCACATAGGTATATCCATATAAAATGGAAAATAGCTCGATTGCAAGCTCGGTCAGGTGTTTATGTAGAAAAAGATGGGATAATCAGAGCTGTTGAATGAAGGGCCCCACCACCGACACGGCAAGTAGATAACCGGCCACCGTTCCAACAACAAAAAGGGCCACAGTGATGATAAGATTTCGTACAATTCGCACAGGCTTGATCATCAGTACTCCATCTAATAAGAGTCTCTTCCCCCCCGTTAAAACTGCAATTCTGCAGATGTGAAAGCAAGATGATAAACCAGAGGAACGATTATGGCAAGTCAACCAAAATCCAACGTGACTTTAGTTGTATAATTGAAGGTTTTCAGTTGACAAACATGGCCTCAAAGGGCTAGACACCGGACGGTGTGTTTAATTTCACAGGGCCGTTTTTTTATGGTTCTGTTACACACTGTTTTGTTTTTCGTTTGTTGTTGTATTTCCACTAATGTACTAATCCGGACTGCTGGATGATGCGTGGAGGGTTATGATGTCGGTTCACAGCCAATTAGAGTCAGTTTTCAATCCAAAATCAATTGCCATTATCGGTGCCTCAAAGAGAGAGGGCTCCATTGGCAACCAGGTTCTCAAGGGACTCGTCGAAGGAGGATACGAGGGAGCTATCTATCCTATCAATCCTACCGCCGACGAAATCCTGGGCATCAAGACTTATAAGGCGGTTACCGAAGTCCCCGGTGACCTGGATATGGCTGTGTTTTGTGTGCCTGCCAAGCTCGTTCTTGATGTGGCCCGACAGTGCGCTGAGAAGAAGGTGAAAGGGTATGTGGTCATCACCAGTGGATTCAGCGAAGTGGGCGATACGGCATCAGAAGAAGAGATGGTTCGCATTGCCCATGCGGCGGGCGGCAGAGTGGTTGGTCCCAATATCGTGGGTCTGATCAGCAACCCTGCCAAGGCCAATGCCAGCTTCGCTCCTGCACTGCCTTATCCTGGAAGGACCGCATTCGTCTCCCAGTCTGGCGCCCTGCTCATCGCCCTCGATATGGCCACCTTCGTCCGTAAACTGGGCATGTCCGCCATGATCTCCCTGGGCAATATGAGCGACATTGATTTTGCGGACTGCATCGATTATTACGCTGCTGATCCTGACACCGGTTGTATTTCTCTCTATGTGGAAGGGATTAAAAACGGACGAAAGTTCCTGGAGTCCGGGCGCAAGGCTGGCAAGCCCATCATCGCCCTCAAGGCTGGTGTCTCAGCAAGTGGCGCCGCCGCCGCTGCCTCCCACACAGGCTCCCTGGCTGGAAGCGTGAAAGTGTACCAGGCAGCTATGGAGCAGTCCCACGTGATTTGGGCCGATGACCTGGACGACCTGCTTGATCGTTCCATGGCTCTTGCCATGCAGCCCCCCCTCAAGGGTGACAACATCCTTATTGTTACCAATGGTGGTGGAATCGGCGTCCTGGCCACCGACTCGGCCGAGAAGTACCATGTTGATATTAAGCCCGCTCCCGCAGATCTGCAGGAGGAGTTCCGTAAGTGCATGCCTGATTTCGGCAGCCCCCGTAACCCGGTGGACATCACTGGTGGTGCCGGTCTGGCTGGCTATGAGGCCTCAATCGAGGTGGCTCTGAAGAGTGACTGGGTTGATGGTCTGGTGGTTCTTTACTGTGAGACAGCAGTGACCAACCCCATCGAGATTTCTGAAGGAATTCTCCGTGCGGTAAAGAACTCTGGTGTGAAGGGCAAGCCGGTGGTTGCATCCTTTGTGGGCGGCCCCAGGTGCGTTGAGGGTGGCAACATGCTCAGGGAGTTCGATATCCCTATGTATGACAACCCGGACAAAGCCATGTCAGCCATGGGTGCCCTCCGTCAGTTCGCCAAATTCCAGGAGGAAGGCGACAAGGCATTCGATGCTTACAAGGATGTGAACGAAAGCGGAGCCAGGGAGATTATTGCCAAGGTTCGGAAGAATGGCAGAAGTGCCCTGACTGAGGTCGAGGCTAAGGAAGTCTTCCGTGCCTATGGGCTGCCCGTGGCCAACAGTGTGCTTGCCACCAGCGAGGAGCAGGCTGTTGAGATGGCCAAGAAGGTGGGGTACCCGGTGGTCATGAAGATTGTCTCTCCCCAGATTCTGCACAAGAGCGATGCTGGTGGTGTGAAGGTGAACCTGCGGGATGAAGAGGGAATCCGCAACGCCTTCCGGACAATCATGGCTAATGCTCGTAACTACAAGGCCGATGCTGACATTCACGGCGTACTGATCCAGGAGATGGCTCCCTTTGGTACAGAGGTTATCGTTGGTTCCGTCTGTGATGCCCAGTTTGGTCCCACAGTCATGTTCGGCCTGGGCGGCATCTTCGTGGAAGTCCTCAAGGATGTCACCTTCCGGGTGGCCCCGGTCTCCAAGGATGATGCCATGAAGATGATGCCTGAGATTAAGGGTTATCCAATCCTTCAGGGCGCCAGGGGAGAGAGCCGGAGGGACCAAGAGGCCTTGTCTGTGGTGTTGAGCAGATTCAGTCAGATGGTCAATGACCTGGGTGACGAAATCGCCGAAACTGATGCCAACCCCAGCATGGTTTACGAACAGGGCAAGGGCCTGAAGATCGTTGATGCCAGGATCATCCTTCAGAAGAAGTAATTCTGGCTATGGGCTATCGGCTCTGATTTCTCAATCCTTTATGGTTTCAAGATTATTGCCTACTGGCGATCCCTCATCCTCCTCCTTCAATACTCTCTGGACCTTCTGCATGCCTTTTGCATGCCATCTGCCTGCCCAGCCGGCCGCCTGGCTTGTTTTCACTGCCTTATCGTTGGAATAAACATCGCCATTCCTTCTGTTCAGCCTGATATCGGATTAGTATTGCCATGGTAAAGTTCAGGTTTCTAGGGCAATATTTGTCAACTGGAACAATGAGTTGATTCAATAACGTTTCGTAATGAACATGTTGGAATTGGGAATATTTCTATTCCCATTTTCGGCTTCTCTTTGGTTGCCAGTCTGGCTGTGGTGTTGTAGATTCGTCATCTACCCATTGATTGAGAAAAATGTTTCAAACAAGATGGTTAGATTTGTAATGTATTTCCAATTGAATGAAATGAACCAGTGATGAGAGTTTACATCCATCAATGATAATGATGGATGACAGGTTGCCGAACATGCAGGATCTTCTGAACTATGATCCCAGCCTTTTGCTGGGCGTGATCAGTACATTGCCAGTGGGTGTGTTCACCGCTGACAACGATGGGCTGCTGTTGAGCACCAATCCCAAGTTGCTGGAGATACTCGGCATGGAGCTCGGTTCTGATACCGGGATGAAGATCCATGACCTGCCTATGCTTAAGGCATATGGGGTTGACCAGCTTATGGAGAAGGTGGTCAGGACCAAGGAGAGCCAGGTTGAGGAATACCGGTATATTCTTCCATCGGGAAACACAAAAAGAATTCAGTTCAGATGCAGTGTTTTGCGTGGAAGTGATCCTACAGTACATGGGGTGATTGGAATTCTCACCGATCTGGATGAGGTGGATAAGCTTGAAGAGAGCGTAAAGACCTATAGTGATGAATTGGAGCGAGCCAACCGTG
Source organism: uncultured Myxococcia bacterium (assembly GCA_964477705.1). Classification (GTDB taxonomy): domain Bacteria; phylum Myxococcota_A; class JAVEVO01; order JAVEVO01; family CAYZFJ01; genus CAYZFJ01. The sequence goes on from CAYZFJ010000140.1 coordinate 7,231, forward strand.
AGCTGCGTGCAATGGATGAGCACAAGAATCGGTTTTTGGCTAATGTAAGCCATGAATTGCGAACACCCCTGGTAACACTGCTTGGATACCTTGAACTCACAGTAGCTGGTAAGCTGGGCAGCATGGCTCCCCAGGTCAATAAATCACTTGGGATTGCATTGGCTCAAGGGCAGCGATTGAAAAAGCAGATTGAGGAGCTGCTCAACTTCTCTGCCCGTTCTGCTTATCCCCACATTGTTATGACTGTCTTGAGACCTGGTGACAGCCTTCACGCTGCCATGCAGACCATCCGGTCCCACGCCCGCAAGAAGGGCATCAAGCTCACAGGCACCAAGAATCCACCATTGGTGATGGCCGATGCAGAGAAATTGACCCAGGTTTTCATTATTCTGCTGGATAACGCAGTCAAGTTTGTACCCGAAGATGGCATTATCTCTGTCTCTATTGGCCCTAATCCGGGAGGGGCCGGCTCTGAGGTTCTGTTTTCTGTGGATGACAATGGTCCGGGAATTCCAGAAGAGCAGAGAGAGAGGATCTTCACCAGGTTTTTTCAGGTGGATTCTTCGGCAACCAGGGAGCATAGCGGTATGGGGTTGGGGTTGTCTATGGCCAGGGAGGCTGTTGAGGCTATGGGTGGCCAGATCTGGGCTGAGAGTTCTCACCTCGGGGGGGCTAGGTTCTGTTTTGTGCTTGCTGGTAAATCGGGGATTGATAGTTATGGGGATGGCGGGCATGGGGGCGCAGAGGAATACTGAAATATTCAATCCCCCATTGTTTTACAGCTCTCTCTTGGTGGCCGTCTGACTGGCCGTGTTTACCAGGTTCGCTAGACCAGGCGTGATTTTTATTGCTTCCTCCCTCAAACCTTTAGCCTCCCTGTGCTTTCCCAGCTTCTCTTTCACTGCTGCCAGATTGGTCATAATGATTGGCTTTTGCTGTTTTTCACATTTGTTAAGAGCCAGAACATAGAGCTCCTCTGCCTGTACCAACTGACCCTGGGCAGTGTGGATCATCGCTTTTCGTGTCCACCGGTAAATAGGGGGAGCATAAAGTCTTACCACTATGGATCTGTTCCACAGGCTCAGGGCTTTATCGTTTTTCCCGTTGGCAATCAACTTGGTCAGTTTGCGCTCCATGGACTGGGAACGGCTTTGAGCTAGTCTGGGCAGGATAATGAAATGGACTGGCAGAAGTGCAATGATTGCCAGCAGGCTCCAGTTGGGCCATCCCATGATGGAACCTATCACCACAGCTAAAAAGGTGATGGCTGGGAAGATGCCTTGCCAGGAAAATTGTACCTTATGACCGTTAGAATTTTTCATCGGCACAGCATACACCGGGAGAGAGGGAAGTTGAAAGTTGAAAGTAGATAGTGGAGAGCGAGACGCATCCTATAAGCTGGTGTAGGGGCGAGCGGCGCTCGCCCTCCCGAGCTCCGTGTCGCCATCATGTTTAGAGTGGCAAGGTGCAAGGTTGATCTGCCGACGTAGGGGCACGGCATGTCGTATGTGTGTTCTGTTAAGCTTCAATTCCATATCAC
>CAYZFJ010000141.1:0-8721 GCA_964477705.1 uncultured Myxococcia bacterium
TTTAGGCGGGTTGGGTGCACCGCTGACGAAGGGCACGGCCTGCCGTGCCCCTACAGGCGTTGGGAGGGAGGTATTGGGTGGGTGGGAGGTGTGAAATCGCAACAGGCGTGATCTGGCGCTTGATGGCTTGATGGTTTGGAATTGAGGCTTAACCGCACACACATACGGCATGCCGACCCCTACCGGCGTCTGGAGGGAGGCGTAGCGTGGGAGTGGGAGGTAGGTGAGGCACCATACCCAGCATGAAATTGGACTTAACCGAACACATCTTTTCTCATCCTGTGTTAAAATACTCCGTGACCTTTTCGACAGCATTGGGTTATGGTTCTCCCTGCCTGCACAAAATCAACAAACTTTTCTCTTTAATGAGGGGGAGCTCATGAAAATTATCCACACATCTGATTGGCACCTTGGGCGAACACTTTTTGACAAGCAACGGGATAATGAGCTTCAGCAATTCACCGACTGGCTCCTTGATTACATGGTCAAGGACCCTGTGGACGCCCTGCTCATCGCCGGTGACATCTTCCACACCACAACTCCACCCCACAGCTCCCAAGAAATCTACTACCAGTTTCTGAGCAGAGTATCGGCGACCAGATGCTGCAATAATGTAGTGATCATTGGCGGAAACCACGACTCACCATCTTTCCTTGATGCCCCTAAGGACATTCTCCGGTTCCTCAAGGTATATGTGATTGGCGATGCATGCGATGCCCCGGAAGATGAGGTGCTCCTGCTCAAGGATGCCTCTGGCAAGCCAGGGTTGGTGGTGTGCGCCGTACCATTTTTGCGAGATCGGCATGTGCGCAGAGGCCAAACAGGAGAGACATCCCAAGACAAGGAGGCGAGCCTGGCAGCCGGAATCAGGGAGCACTACCGCCTGGTGTGTGACAAGGCGCTGGCTGTTAAAGCTTCCCTACCCTACCCGGTCCCGGTAGTGGTTATGGGGCACCTGTACACTGCCGGAGGAGGCGTCTCAGCCGAAGAGGGCGAGGGTGTACGCAACCTCTATGTAGGTACCGCCATGCAGGTATCCGACGACATCTTTCCAGCAGAGGTTGATTACCTGGCCCTGGGGCACCTCCACCTGGCCCAAAAGGTCGCTGGCAAAGACAACCGCAGGTATAGTGGTACCCCCATCCCCATGGGGTTCGGGGAATCCGGGCAGGAGAAGTATATCCTTGAGGTTGAGTTCCCCAGCTACTCAGGAGGGGCTCATGGCAGTGCCGGCGACATGGCGGTGGCAGTCACTACAGAACATCCCCTGAACAACCTGACCTCCCGACGAACAAAACCTGATGCAACCCGGTTGCTCCCAGTGGTCAAGCAGGTGCCCGTGCCCCGCTTCCAGGAGCTGATCAGGGTGGAGGGCGACCGGCAACAAATTGAGGACCGGATAAAGTCCTTAATAAACGCCGATACCAATGCCTGGCTGGAGGTGATCTACACCGGGAATGAGCTGACTACTTATCTACACGCAGATTTGCTTGAGCTCGTAGAACAGTCGAAGCTGACCATCCTGAGGGTGAGCACCCAGAGAACTGACTCCCAAGCCCCGCGAGCGGCAGAGGTACCTGTCGATGAACTGAGCGAAGAGGATATCTTTGAGCGCATACTAAGCACAACTGCCGACACATACTCAGAAGAAGAGAAAGAGGATCTGCGGTGTCTGTACCAAGAGATACTCCATTGGCTCAATACCGATGACCCGAACGCCACCAGTAAGGGGGATAACTGATTATGCGGATATTATCTGTGCAGTTTAAGAACCTCAACTCGCTCAAGGGCACATGGAAGATTGACTTTACCGACCCTGCCTACGTGAGCGACGGGATTTTTGCCATCACCGGCCCCACCGGTGCGGGAAAGACCACCATCCTGGACGCCATCTGCCTGGCCCTCTACGGGCAGACCCCCCGGCTCGCCAGAATAACCGGCGCAGACAACCAGCTCATGTCGAAACACACTGGGGACTGCTTCGCAGAGGTGGTCTTCCAGGTTTCCAATCCACAAGGGGAGGCCAAAATATATCGATGCAACTGGTCACAGCATCGAGCCCACGGCAAGGCTGATGGCAAATTGCAGAACATCCTCCACAACCTGTATGATGGCGAATCTGAAGAGTCATTGCCAACCGATGGTTCGACTGTCGCAGAGATCACAAAACTGACAAAACTTGGCTTTGATGAATTCACACGTGCGGTGATGCTGGCCCAAGGGGAGTTTTCCGCCTTCCTGAAAGCAGATGACAAGCAGCGGGCAAAAATTCTTGAACAGATTACCAACACCACCAAGTACACCAAAGTATCACAAAAAGTGTATGAAAAATTCAGCGAGGCCAAACAGAGTAAGGAAGCAAAAGCGGCTGCCATGGGTGGCATCAAACTCCTGGACGAGGCAGCAATCAAAGAGATTGAAAGCGCCATCGCCCAGATTCAAGAGGACCTGGCCAAGCTGCAGAGTGAGCTGATAAAAAACAACGACCTAATTGGGTGGCTCGACAAGATCAAGGGGTTGGAAGAGAACCTGGCGAAACTCCAGGAAGAGCGAGCAGAGCTGGATGCTGCCAGAGCCGCATTTGTCCCCCAACGGCAGCAACTGGATAAAGCCAGAGCAGCAGCCACCATCAACCAGTTTTACGAGACGACTAAAAGCCAGCGCGACAGCCTCAAAAACGCACGCATAAAGCTGGAGAAGGCCGAAACCGAAAAGTCAAGGCTGGAAACTGCCTTAACAGAGGCCAGAGAGAAGGCAGATAAGGCTAGAGCCAGCCAGGATCAAACCACTGCGAATCGGGAGCAGGGGAGAGCTCTAATTGAGAGAGTGCGCAGGCTGGATGATCAGATTAAGAGCGAGGCCCAAAGATTGGCCACAGTGCGTGACGACCTGGCCAAGGTGAAGTCAAAACATGATGGGGCACAAAAAGTCATCGCTGCACATGCTGAGCTTCAGGGCAAACTCAGCAAGAACCTGGAGGAACACCAGAATTACCTGGACACCAACAGTGTGGATGCTTCGCTGGCCGGGGAACTCTCAGCCATCACCCAGACCACTGCCAACCTTAAAAATCTGCTTAATGAACGCAAAGACCTCCATGAGAGGCTAAAGAACGCACAGGAGAAACATAAGAAGGCCCAAGCGGCCAGCAAAGAGCTGGAAGAGACAAAAAACAAGGCTGTGGAGGAGCAGACCAAGTGGCGAGAGCGCCTGAAGAGGATCGAAAATGCTCTCGCATCTCTCCAACAGGGCCAACCTGATCTGGATCTCAGGGATGAGAGGACCAATCTTGTCAAAACTGAGACAATGTTCGAATCCACCGCTGTCAAACTGGAGCAGTTGCGGTCGACAAGAGAGGATCTGACCCAAAAGGAGAAGGACTACCAGACCAAGGTTACCTTGCTGCGGCAAGAGGAGGAGTCCCTCAAGAGCGCCCTGATCGAGAAGGCGAAGTGGGACACCCGGGTCGCCAGTCTAACCACAGAGAGGACTACACTCTCCGCCATCAGGGACATGGAAGAGGAGCGGAAGAAGCTCCACAAAGACGCCCCCTGCCCTCTGTGCGGCTCCACGGTTCATCCATGGGCTGACCCTGACGCAGTACCGGCCATGAACCAAATTGAGCAACTGCTGCAGGAAGCAAACGGAAAGGCCAGAGAGCTGGCCAGCACAGTCAGACAGCTTGAGCTGGCATGCAACACCATGGAATTCCAAATAAACACCCTGAAAGATCAAATTCAGCAGTTGAAAGCATCAGCCGGAGATTCTGCACAGTGGTGGCAGATAACCTGCAAAGAGCAACACTGGGACGTGGCATTGTCTGCTGTCGGGGAGGGAGCTGATTGGACTCTCTCCCTCACCAGCGCCAAAGATTTTCTCGATAAACAGTTGGAGGTGACACAGAAACGGATAAACGAATGCTCCCAGTTGATCAAGAAGCAAAACGCTCTGCGGCAGGAAGAGCAGGATGCCAGAAGAGGTGAAAACGCAGCTGGTAATATAGCCGCTGAAGCAGAAAAGCGTCTCCAAACCGGCAAGGCAGCACTCGAAGAAGCTGGCCGTCATGAGCAACTGGCAGCCCATTCCTTAGACACCACCCAAAGACTCCTTGAAGACAGCCGTAACTTGCTGATCCAGCAATTGACCCCGTTTGGAGCCTACCTTGAGAGAGAGATGGGGGATCTGGGGGGAGATGTGGCTGAAAGACTGAATAATATTCTTGCTGGCATAGAGAAACGAAAACAGCTCTGGGAACAAGCCAATAGCGCTCTGAACACTCTTAAAAAGCAGCGGGACGAGAGTAAACAAGCTCAGGAGATTGAACAGACTCGTGTTGATGAGTGGCGTAACCAGATTGGCGCACTTACAAAGGAACACACCGCTAAGGCTGATGCTCTTGACACTCTCAAAAAGGAGCGCCAAGACCAGTTTGGTGACCGGAGCACCGATGAAGAAGAGAAGAAGCTGATCCAGGCATGCCAAAAGGCGGAAGAGGCTCTGAAACAGGCAGAGGCGGAATCCAACAACGCCAATACGGCGGTGCTGGATCTTGCCGCTACCATAAAAGCCACTGAGAGTAATATCGCGGAGCAGGCTCCCATACTTGAACAGGCAGAGGCCAATCTGAAGGCTCATTTTGAGGACAAGGGGTTCGCTGATGAGGCCAGCTTCCTGAGCTGCCTGTTGGAACCCAAGGCCCTGCACAAGCTTGAGGAGCAAGCTGCCCACCTTGATAACGAAGAAAAGAGGTTGAACACCCTGCTCCTGGATAAAGCCAATGCTCTGGAGGAGGAGCGCCAAAAATCGCTGACCACATCATCCGGAGAAGAGCTGGGCACCCTAGTCAAAGAGCTGACAACCAAACAGGAGGAGCAGCGGGAAGAGTTAGGGGCCAAGCGCGAGCAGTTGCTCCAAAACGAGAAGACTAAGGAGCTTTACCATACGGAGAACCTTGAGCTGGAGCGCCTGACGCATGAGTTTACTCGATGGGAGCGTCTCAACAGATTGATTGGGTCTGCTGATGGGACTAAATTGCAGCGGCTGGTTTACGGGCTCACACTGGGAGTGGTGCTCCGCAATGCCAATGACCAGCTTACCCAACTCCACAACCGATACACTCTGAAACATGGTGGGCAGCAGAATACCGAGTTTCAGATAATTGATCATAATCAGTCTGATGTGGAGCGACCGGTGAAGACCCTCTCTGGCGGGGAGTCGTTCATTGTGAGCCTGGCGCTGGCTCTGGGATTATCCCGCATGGCCAGCAAGAGCGTGAGGATTGATACCCTGTTCCTTGACGAGGGGTTTGGTACCCTGGATGAGGAGACCCTGGATTCAGCCCTCAACACCCTGGCAAGCTTGAAACAGGATGGCAAGATCATCGGGATCATCTCCCACGTGGCTGCCCTTCGGGATCGTATTCACACCCGGATCCAGGTCACCCCCAAGTCGAACGGCTTGAGTGTCATCAAAGGCCCTGGGTGCACACAACCCAAGCCTGACTAGAGATGACCGGTCCCACTCCAGCCCTTCTGTAACCCAACCAGAGCCAACCCAACCCAACCACCACCTTATCCCCGTGGCATCTTATAGATAACCTTGCGAAAATGGGGCAAACAGGCTCGGGCCCCCTGGCCATTAGTGATAATCTCCAGGATGGCATCAGTGTCCTGAGGAACAGCTCCGCCCAGTAAAGTGATCCCTGTACCGGCAAACACCTGGGGCACGATGGTGGTGGTAGGTCCTACTACAGCAACCTCCCTGGCATTGAAACACCATGGCAAGATCCCATCGATGGTGCCGTTTACCAAGGTAGTGCCCGTGATGATCACTACATCACAGGTGGGCAACAAGGCGGGGGCCATGGCAGTAGGGAGCAGGCCATCAATGGGCTCATCGATGAGCTCAAAAATATGGAGCTCGGCTACAGATTCTCTTAGCCTGGGCACCATGGGCTGGAAATTACCGATCATCCCCACCCGATCTTGAGGGCGTAGACCCAGGTGATCAAAAAGGTTCCCCGAGAGGAGCTCTTCATCTCTGATCATCCCCACAGAGAGGGCATTGGCAAGGGCCACACCCACGCTCGCCCGCACAGGGTCTGCGCTGGTGTACATGGAGAGCAGCTCAACGGGGTCTTCAGTCCCTTCAAAAGGCGGTCTCTCTCCGGCACCATTCAGCGGTTCATCCTCACTGAAGTTCATGGCAATACCAACCCTGCCGTCCTTCAATGAAACCGCAGAATAGCGAGCACCTACCACCACCTGCTCGACGGGGGTCTGCTCCGCATATGGTGTCAGGTATTCAATAAGTTTATCCGCAAGCACGTGCATCTCCCGTAAACATAATTGTTCGGTAAAGCTTGGTCAGCTCCATTGGGGATGTGGGAGCAGGCCCAAACAACCATCAACACAGATGTCTCATAATTGAGGCATAATAATCGAAACCAGTTCCCGATATCAACATGAGAAAACATCGCTTGACCGATTAAGGTTTCAGGCGCCCACATCAATGTCTTACGTTAGCGTTTTTGCTGTGTTCTATGTTGAAGAATTCCGATTGGACAATTCTCAGCAGCAAACTGACCGATGGTGGATTTTATCTACCAATTACCTCTCACTGAAAAACTCCTGACGCAATTGAGCTTCTCCATATTCCTTGATCAGACCTTGCACCCTGTCGTACCTGGCAATAAACTGGGCTCCAAACTCGGTAAGCTCTGCCCCCCCCCGTTCACTCCCTCCCTTATACCGAAGCACCACAGGCTGTCCCACCCCCTCTTCAAGCCGCTTGATCATCTTGATAGCCTTAGGATAGGAGAGATCCATATCCCGTGCTGCTTCACTGATCGATCTGAACCTGTCTACCCGCTGGAGAAGCCAGACCAGCCCGATCCCCATAAATGGGACGCCGTCGGCATCATTGAGGCTCACCCTGACATCACAGCTAAACTGCTTCATCATACACACCAGTTCATAGGGGTTTACTATCCGCCACATCACCACCCATAACAACACACCGTATATTCATGGTCTCATGTGGCTGACCTGCAGACTGCAGATAGCCTACCGCATATTCCTCTTCCTCTCCGATCAATGTTTCCACTCAGCTTCAACCATACTTCCACTTTTCATGGCATTTTGCAGGGAAATAGTTATTCTTCCACATTTAATAAATGTGGATTATGTGATTTGTACAGAACGGTTAAAAAAGAGAGAGCCAGAAATGAGCAATCCCCCATCAGCCCCGGAAGCATTATTCCTTTTCCTTAAAGAAGAAATCAAGGAATGGAGCGAACCCCAGGTACAGGTGCGCTCTACTGGCTCCCTGGCCATGAACATTGCCAAAACCGGCACCCTGTCTACATTGGTTCAGAAGCAACTTAAAGCCATGGCTCACCGGCTGGCAGAGTTCTTGTGGGGGAGAGAAGACAGCCTGGCGGCATGGCTCACAGCCCTGTATCCGGCTGCTACCGTTTACGCCGAGAGTAACAGCTCTGGCAACAGCACAAATCCAGCACCTGCCCACAGTACAGAGTGGCTGCTCAACCCGGCAGCGTGCCTCTCCTTCCACACCATCAAATGGTTACATCAGAAGAATCAATTTCTCCATATTCCGGATAATTTAGCCCACAAACTGTACAAATTCTACAGCACAGCGCTTAACAGATTCAATGACATCATAAAGTCAATGCCACTGTTTGAGAGCGCTCCCACAACTGGGAAAGAGAGCCCAAGAGAAGCAAGAGACCAGGTGCTGTATGCACTTCTCCTGGATTTCGCCAGCAAGCTGGCCCCATTATTGGCCGACCTGTTGAATCACAAATCAGCAGACAACCAGTTGGGCAACCTGGCATTCCCCCAAGGGTCTGAGGTGGGTGCTGGGAGGGATGCCAGGATCGGTGCTGGTCAACCAGAGATGCCTGTTGAAGAAGTGGTCTGTGCCGAATACTCCCCCCAGTTGCAGATAGAGCTCCTTGCGCTTGAACCGAACCTGCTACTTCAGCCCATCCTTGACTTGGGCTGTGGCGAGAATGCCCGCCTGGTCGAAGCACTGCAGCGGCAATACCACCTTCAGGGGATTGGGTTGGACAGGTACCTGAACAAGACAGCCGCCGAAAACAAACTGGGCCTGAACGGTGACTGGCTCACCATGCCCCTTGGCCACAATGCTTGGGGAACCATAATCTCCCATATGGGATTCTCCAACCATTTCATTCACCACCATATCACTGCGGGACAGGATGATCAGGCGGCCCGGTATGCTGCCCGGTACATGGAGATCCTGCACGCCCTGAAGCCAGGTGGGGCATTTATCTATGCCCCAGGCTTGCCCTTTGTGGAGAACCTGCTCTCACCAGAGCAGTATAGGATTACCAGACGCAAGATCCTCATTGGCGATGGAAACATACCCACCCCGAGCCAGATCACCGTGGATGGCCAAAATACAGTCTATGTATGCAGAGTTGAGAAGTTGCCATAATCACCGTTTTCTCGCCCCCCTGCGCAGGAGAAGGTTCAAGGAGCAAGGTGCGAGAAACAAAAGAGTCACCCCTGCCAACGTGGGGGCACGGCATGCCGCATACGTGTTCTTTTAAGGCAATCTAATTTCAATAAATTGTTTGGGCGGGTGCGGTGCACCGCTAACAAAGAGCGAGTGGAGGGAAGGAAGTTAGGGAAGTGATGGCGGGAGAGGTGGTTGTTGCGGAGGGCAATTGAGGGC
>CAYZFJ010000142.1:0-8705 GCA_964477705.1 uncultured Myxococcia bacterium
GTAATCCCCGCCAGGCAAATCAGTCCGCCCAATCCCCTCACAAAACAATGTGTCGCCCGATAACAACACGCGATTGGCGCCAGAGGCATCTGAGACCAGAAAACAGAGGCTCCCCTTGCTGTGCCCCGGCGTGTGGATGACCTTAATCCTCAGATTTTTGCCGTAGGTCAGCTCCTGGCCGTCGCTCAGGTAGTGGGAATCCGGTGTAGGTGGTACCTCCGCTTCCAGACCTAACATGCTCCCCTGGGTCAGCCCTGCTTCATAAATAGCCAGATCATCCTTGTGTATTAATACAGGTGCTCCTGTGGCCTTCGCTACGGAAGCTGCTACCCCGAAATGGTCCACATGCCCATGGGTAAGAAGGATTGCTTTGATGTTCAAGCCAGGTCCACCTTCTTTTCCTGTCTGTCTGATTGCTTTCAATATCTGTTGTGCCTCTGACCCCGGATCCACAATGACGCCCTGCATAGTCTGTTCACAGGCCAGAATGATACAGTTGTTGCCTATGGGGCCTACGGTGATATTCTTGATTAGCATGTAAGCAATCCGTTCTATTGAAAAAAACACTTAGCAGATAACCCCTTAACCTGCTTGCCGCACATTCATCCCAACTATAGCGCTAAGTGTGCTTCATCATGGGTTAAAATGATATTTTTTCGCTCTAAATTTTATAATCGGCCCACTCTTGGCCCCCAATAAGGCTTTATATGGCCCACATTTTGAGGCTTTAGGGTATTCCTGTTTGATCTCCAATTATTCCCTATGCTATGGTACCGACTACTTGGATTCACGGGGATCGATAAATGCGAATTTTAGTCACCCTATTGTTAACCGCTCTGATCATTGGTACAGGGATCGGAGCTGTTCCCGAAAACGTGCAAGCTGCTCCAGCTTCTGAGGAAGAAACCCTTGGGGATAACCCAATTCGGATTCTGCAGAAGCGTCCATTCCTGCGTAGGGAAAGGTTTGAAGTAGCTCCCGCATTCGGCCTGACCCTAAACGACTCGATGATGCTCCACTATATGGTTGGTGCGGATGTAAACTACCACATCAACGAGTATCTGTCGGCCGGGCTCTCCATACACCGGAGCTTTGGAAGCGAGACCAGGTTGTATGAACAGGTCCAGAACGACTATCTGCTTATACCGGAGGCCACAAAGGTGGATTACCTGGCCACCGCCCAGGGTAATCTGGCATTGCTTTACGGCAAGTTTGCCCTCTTTAACGCCTGGACTGTCCAGTACGACACCTCTGTTACTGTTGGGCTCGGCCTGGTGGGGCTGAGAGGCGAATTGGGGCTGACAGGCAACTGGGGCCTTGGCCAGCGCTTCTATCTTACCAGGTGGCTGACCCTTAATCTGGGCTTGAAGCATTACATGTTCATGGATAAGAGCTTTACCCATGAATTGGCGCTCTCAGGTGGTCTTGGTGTGTTTTTCCCCTTCGGATTTGAATATGGCTCTAACTAATAATAAAAATAATTATTCAGGCATTACCATGAGCCGTTTTCGCCAATTTCACCCTGGCAGGGAGGATATGATTTGATGCGGACACTTTTCTCTGCGGTCACCACCAGTCTGGTCCTTGCATTGGTGAGCTTGTTTGTAATCGTTGGTCCTGCCAATGCGGCACCTTCTGAGAATGCAGAAATCTCCATGAGCGACACCTCCGTGGTGGATGGCCCCATGGTCCGCAGGCAGTTCCTGTACAGGGCAGCCCGCCATGAGATTACGCCCATGCTCTCTTTCACCCTCAATGACGCGTTATCCCATTCTTATATGGCTGGAGCCCGCTATAACTACCATTTTAACAATTGGCTTGGATTTGGCATTACCGGCAGCGGAAACATCTGCTCATTCACCGATAGCAGCCTCTGTATGACCAAGCTGGCTGACACAATCCTTGAGGCCGGCAAGCTTGAAAAACTCAGACTGGTCAGTCAGATCGAGTGGATGGTTTCCCCTCATGTAACCGTGGTCCCTGTAACCGGCAAGGTGGCTTTCTCTTGGCTCGGACAGTGGGCCAAGGTGGCAAACCATGACCTGCATATAGTGGCAGGTGGCTCCCTGGTCTCATTGGGTAATGCGGGCGCAGGCGGTCGCTTCCCTGCTGAAGTTAAAGAGAAGTTCGATAAGACCGCCTTTGGGCCAATGGTGGGACTGGGCTATCGAGTTTTCTTCAATGACCAGATGGGGCTGAACGTGGATGTGCGTGATGTTATGATCAAACGCTCCTTGAACGGGTCAATCGGCACCAATAATAAAGAAGACGGGGCTGCTGAAGAGGCACTCGACCATAATTTTATTGTGAGCGTTGGACTAAACCTTTATTTCCCACGAGTTTTGAAACAATCACTCTAATCTTCCATCCGGTTTTTTTTCCCCCTATTGACATTGCATTAAAAACTTGTCTAAAGAGAGACAGCTGGTAACCCACACAATGTGTGTTAGTAGCGCTGATAACATTTATACCGAAATTAATTTGAAACAATTTGATCATATGGGAATAATGATAGTTTTGTCCCATATTTGATCTTGAGTAAGTTTAAGTTGAGTTGGGTGAGGTCGGGTGTGATTTGGTGTGATTTGGATGTTGGGAGTTAGGGTTGTAGTGGGGCCGACTCATCCATGTTCCTCTTTTTATTTCTTATTGACAGGTTTTATCAATGTTTTTGTTCAGTTTGCTTCTTCAAACCCGCAAGCGGTTGGCCATATCAGCCGTTGGCTTTACTCTGTTCGCCCTGGGGGCCAGTTTCGGGGTCAGCTACTTCATCAAGGATTTCTCCCGTTCCGTAGGTACTAATCTGATCCTGATTACCATCTGGATGATGATCCTCCTGGGAGCAGCTTTTCTTCAGGCTGTGCTTATTGGTGATCGGTTCTTTAAAGGACGTTGGCGGGAGAGGACTTTTCTTGGTTGGACACCAGATGTGGATTCACCAGAGATGATTGATGGGGAGACGATCAAAGAGAAGAAAGCTAATTTTTATATTCTGCTCATTGTGGTGGTGGCTATCAACTTTCTGCTCATGGACTGGGTTAATGGTGACTTTTTCGCCTGGTATCATCAACGGGGATTTGCCATTACCCAACTGAGAGACAAGGATCCGGAGCAGCGGCTTGCTGCACTGCTGGACCTGGAAGGCAGCCAGGACCCAGACATCCTGGATTTGGTAGCTGGAGCGCTTGATGATGGGGAGCCTGGGGTGAGGGACTTGGCGGCCTGGATGATTGGGGAGGGCGAGCATACCCCGGCAGCGCCCAAGTTACGGCTGATGGCACAAGGAGATGAGGATGGCAAGGTCAGGGGGACGGCTCTGATTGCTTTGGCCATGATGAATGATGAGGAGACGGTTAGTCTGGCTCTGGATGCCATGCAGGCTGGTAGAGAGGGTGCTGATGGTGGTGCTGATGACAAGTCAGCGAGGCCAGATGATGAATCGAGAATACTCCCAGCCCATGGGGGAGCGGTTGCCGTCGGTTTGATTAAGGCCAAGGGTGAGAGGGAACAGATAGAGGAACTCTTGAAGCGCTCCTTCGCCAAATCCCAGGCCTTTGAGCATATGCGCATGGGAGCGGTCTGGTCACTGGGTGAGCTTGGGGACAAGGCGGGTGTTCCGGCGGTACTTAATGCCCTGGAGCGCGGAGATGGGGCAGAGAGGTGTGTTGCTGTTCATGCACTTGGCAAGCTGCGGGATCGCAGCGCCACAGAGACCATGAAACGGGTTTACAAGGATCACGAGGTGGATTGGTATTGCCCAAGGGAATTCGTCTGGGAGCATGCACACAGAAAGTGTTACAGGGGAATGAACTCTTCTGGACAGAGCACTATCATTGATGACTCTAAGGGTTCATGTGTGCACATGCAGACCACATCTCCCGAAACATTCAGGAGCAAGTTGATCAGGGGAGTGGCTCTCCTTGAGGGGAAGGATGCCCTGACATGGCTCGCTGGTGTTAATAATGACGAATCTCTGACGCCGGAGATCAGGAACCTTGCTGCCCAGTTGTTTATTCAGTTGGAACAGGCTAAGTGATTGCGCAGGGGGTAGTTATCAGTTGTTAGTTATCAGTTGTCAGTGTTCAGTTGTCAGTGGGTAGTGGTGCTGGTGGGTAGGAGGGTAGGAGGGTAGGAGGGCTGGAGGGCTGGAGGGCTGGAGAGTGCAAGAGAGCGGCAGGGTGGCGACAATAATTACAGCACATGATGGGCGAGTGAGGACGGAAGGATGGATTTGCAAGGCAATTTAACCCCTGGTAAAGGCGAGGTGGCTATCAGCAGAGTGGGGGGACCTGTCTACTTGTCTCCCAGTATAGCCTTGACTAAATTGATACGCATATCAGTACATGAGGGGCGTAGTACTCTCCATTCAATGGGTATTCACACTGAACTGTTGAGAATTGCCTTTGAAAGTAGTCCGCCGGAGATTGCTCATAGAGTTGGTAAGTCCTCTGATGCCATAAACCGCTCTATTAATAATCTCACCAGTCTATTTGATCGGTGCTCAGATTTAACTCAGCATCTGGGCAAATCCTTCAAAGGAGAAGATTCCAATATCCCCGATGAGGATGATACTGTGCTCATAGATATGAGCGCTCTTGGGTCATACAGCCCGAATGGTGTTAAGCTGCCTGATGATGCTCTCTTTTCCGATTATTGCTCTCCAATTGAAGTTCTCAGGGGAGTGGTCCATGACCTGGAAAAAGCAGGATTGGGTGGTGAGAGCAAGCTGTTCTTGTCTCTGGAGGATGATTGCCAGGATAAACCGCTCCTGGTGAAAATGAATGCGCCGGAGACAGGGGAGGCCTTCTGGCAGTTGATTGTTAACGCTCTTGATGTATCACCCGCTGGAGAACGTGTGCTGGTCAAGGGAAGCAGAATTCTGCTGGGAGTGCAGGAGAATTTCTGCCTGATGGTTGAAGATGGGGGGCCGGGCATTACGCCGGAGCGATTTTCGACTATCTACAGGATTGGCGGGAGCACCAAGCCAGGGCGGCTTGGATTGGGACTGCCTTTGACAAGGCAGATTATCTCAGAAGCCAGTGGTGAGATCATCCTGGAACCTGTTGGAGAACGGGGGTTGCGGGCTTTGCTTTATCTTCCCATTGTGGCGCAGTAGTAGAAAGCTTATCTATCATAAATGAATGACCAGTCAGAAAAGGCCATAGTCGCTTCGGATAGGCCGTCCTCTGAGACAGAGAAATCCAGGGAATCAGGCGTTGCAAGGCGAATTCTCGAAAAATTGGGTAGTGATCTAATCCGCTCAATTGAGGGGATTGGCGATTTTATGACCCTTGCAGGACGCGTTGTGTTCTGGTCTGTACAGCCTCCTTACCGGTTTGGCCTAATATTTAGGTCCATGGAATATGTGGGCTTTGGGTCTTTGTTCATTGTTCTGCTTACTGGGCTGTTTACGGGCATGGTGTTTGCTCTTCAGGGGGCCGTTGCCTTTACCATGTTTGATGCGGAAGCGATGATGGGTGCGGTGGTCACAATTTCGCTGACCCGGGAGTTGGCGCCGGTGCTCACTGCTCTGATGGTGGCCGGGCGGGCAGGTTCGGGCATTGCCACCGAACTGGGAACCATGCGGGTAACAGAACAGATTGACGCCCTGGAGGCTATGGCGGTAAACCCGGTGCAATATCTGTGTGTGCCTAAGGTCATTGCTGGAATGCTCATGGTGCCCATGCTCACCATGCTCTTTAATCTGGTGGGTATTGTCGGTTCGTTCCTTGTAGGGGTGGGGCTCCGTGGTATTGATGCTGGTACTTTCACCCACTATGCCTTTATTTTTATTGATGCCAAGGATATCTGGAGCGGTTTAATTAAGGGGGCTGTGTTCGGCGCCCTTATTGCCTTAATCGGTTGCTACAAGGGATTCAATGCAACTGGGGGCGCACAAGGAGTGGGTGAGGCGACTACCAGGTCAGTGGTTACCTGCTCAGTGACCATTCTGGCTGCGGATTATTTTCTGTCCAGCTTGATTTGGTAATTGACGGTGGCCTTGGGTTGGGACTTGGGCTTGATTACTTGAGTGGCAGAGGCAAGGTGCAAGGTAGTATCCTCTGCCGCTGTAGGGGCACGGCATGCCGTGCCCTCAAGTTGCAGTAGGACCAGGAGCAACACCCCGCACTTTCAAGGGACAAGGGAGCTATTGTTATAGCCATGGCCATCCGACTTGCGATAGATTCTGAAAGGGTTTTGTCAGTTGACAGGGTTCCCCGATAACGCAGCCTTCTCTCACAATGAGCTTAAAGGCGTTAGTGATGCCAGCTCCTCCCCGGTGGTTGTCATGGAAGACGTCACCAAAGCCTTTGGTAGGCAGAAGATCCTGGATGGACTCAACCTCTCCATTCCAAGGGGGAAAATCACTGTCATTATTGGAGGGTCAGGCAGCGGCAAGTCTGTGCTGGTAAAACATATTATCGGTCTTCTCATGCCTGACAGGGGCAGAATTCTGGTGGATGGTGAAGATATCACT
Source organism: uncultured Myxococcia bacterium (assembly GCA_964477705.1). Classification (GTDB taxonomy): domain Bacteria; phylum Myxococcota_A; class JAVEVO01; order JAVEVO01; family CAYZFJ01; genus CAYZFJ01. The sequence goes on from CAYZFJ010000142.1 coordinate 6,479, forward strand.
GGTCTCTCCGGCCGTGATTTGAATCGGGTGCGGGCTAAGTTTGGCATGCTCTTTCAGGGTGCTGCCCTGTTCGACTCTATGAGTGTTGAAGAGAATGTAGCGTTCCCTCTGGTTGAGCATACCAAACTGGGCAAGAGAGAGATTGCTCAGATGGTGGCCAGACAATTAGAAGTACTCGGTCTGCCTGGGATACAGCGCAAGATGCCTGCGGAGCTGTCTGGCGGTATGAAAAAACGGGTCGGTCTGGCCCGTGCATTGATCATGAAACCGCAAATCATGATATATGATGAACCAACTACCGGACTTGATCCGGTCATGATTAAATATGTGGATGATATGATTGCTGAAACTCAGGAGCGTGAGAGGATTACTTCAGTAGTGATCAGTCATGATATGGCCAGTACATTCCGCATCGCCCAGAAGGTCGCCATGCTCCATGGTGGCAAAATCTCCGTGGAAGGCAGCCCGGAAGAGATTATCCATCATCCCGATGCTGCATTGCAGGATTTTCTCAAATCGGCTGGTGTGGGCGGCATCCTGGAAGGGCCTGTTTCCCATGGACACTCAGTGTCGCTTGGGAGCAGCAGCGGATCCGGGGTTGATGGCACCTGCAGAGAGGAGCGCCAGTGAGCAACGGATCCCGCAGTCTGCTCACCCCATTCAGGGTTGGTCTTGTGGCTCTTGCTGGACTGGCAGCCTTCACCTTTCTTGTGATCAAGGTCAGTGTGGATACGGATCGGAAGGACGGTTATAAGGTACATGCCTTCCTCAATGACGGCTCGGGTCTGGTGGTCAACACGGGAGTGCGTATTGCCGGGATTGACGTGGGCAGAATCTCTGCTATCGAACTGATAGGGGAGCAGGCTAAGGTTACTCTGCGAGTAACTGTGCCGCTCTATTCCGATGCCAGTCTGATCAGGCGCCAGGGAAGCATCCTGGGAGATCATTATCTTCAACTTGTTCCTGGCTCCACTTTGCCCATGTTGCAGGAGGGGAGCGAGATCAGTCGTGTGGTTACGGATACTGGTCCTGCTGCTATCATGACCTCCCTTGAGCAGGTCAGTGCGGATATCGGGGTGGTTGTGGCATCCCTGAAGGAGGTGCTTGGAGGGGATAAGGGGCAGGAGGCCCTTGCCGCTATCGTTAATAATCTCACTACATCTACAGCCGCCTTTCAGGACGTTATCACTGGAAATGCCGAGAAGTTTGACCGCATCATTGCCAATATTGATGTTATTGCCAGAGATATAAAAGGTATGACCGGTAATTCAACCGTTCAGGTGGAGCAGATTCTGGCCGAGGTGCATTTAGCGGTAGCCGAGATCAATAGTCTGGTGGGGAACACCAAGGGGGATGTTGCTGAATCCATGGGCACCTTGAAGGGGACCATGGTCAGTCTGCAGGAGGCGTTGGATCGAGCTAATGCTAGTCTGGCTAACCTGAACACCATTACCAACAAGGTTGAGGCTGGTGAAGGTGTGGTCGGCGGGCTCCTCAGTGATCGGAAGCTTCTTACCGATACTGAGAATCTGGTCGATGATGTTGGTGAATTGGTTGGCGGTCTGTCCAGAGTTCAGACTGTTGTGGGAGCCAGATCTGAATATAATCTGATGCAGAATTCGCTGAAGAATTACTTTACCCTCAGATTGCAGCCTCGACGTGATAAGTACTATCTGATTGAGTTGATTGATGATCCAAGGGGCTCTACGGATGTGATCCAGCGTACAGTGCGATCTACTGATCCCAATCAGCCGGCCCTGGTCAGGGAGGAGGTCAGCGAGACCTCGGATGCTCTGAAGCTGTCTTTGCAGTATGCGAAGAAGTACCGCTTCCTCACGGGAAGGTTCGGTGTGATTGAGGGAACTGGTGGTGTCGGATTTAATGCGGACTTCTTTGATGATCGGCTCGGTTTGCGAGCGGATCTGTTCAACTTCGGCGGGGATCTCAATCCCAGGTTTAAGTGGGCTCTGTCCTATGAGTTGCTGAAGAATGTCCACTTGCTTGGTGGTATGGACGATTCCTTTAATCAACAGACTAGGGATTACTTTTTTGGAGCAGGCCTCAGCTTCACCGATGAAGACCTGAAGAGCCTGCTCATGGTGGTGAAACCATCCGCCCCATGAGGGAGTTACAAGTTGAAATAGGAAAGTGAAAAGCAGTGTGAGCATGGCTGTATGTGTGTTCGGTTAAGCTTCAATTCCATATCACCAAGCCCTTAAACGCCCTA
>CAYZFJ010000143.1:0-8650 GCA_964477705.1 uncultured Myxococcia bacterium
GGTGCACCGCTAACGAAGGGCACGGCATGCCGTGCCCCTACAGGTGTTGGGAGGGGTGTCTCAAAAGTGGCAGGGTTGTCTCAAAAACCCGGACCTTGCAGAGAGGCGACGACATTTGAGACAAGGCCCCTACATTTGAGACAAACAGGTAATAAGTAGTCCAATGGAGACAGTCAGGGAACCCTTCCAAGCCAGGATCTGGGCTACTCCCTACTACTTTTGGCTGATCATGGCCAGCAAATCCGCTGAGTTGAGGCGGGCGCTCACATCAGCCTCCTGAAGCAGGCTGTCAGCCAAAAAACGCTTGTGGTGATGCAGCCCCACTACCCGTTCCTCAATGGTCCCTTTAGTCACCAGCCTGTAAACCGTAACCGGGCGTGCCTGCCCAATCCGGTGAGCCCGGTCCGAGGCCTGATCCTCCACTGCTGGATTCCACCATGGGTCCAAATGGATTACATAATCGGCTGCTGTCAGGTTAAGCCCAGTGCCACCAGCCTTTAAGCTAATCAGGAACAGGTCACCATGCCCCCCCTGGAACTGCTCGACCTGCCGCTTCCGCTCCGCTGCGGGCGTGCTCCCATCAAGGTATTGGTAAGTAATCCCCTGCTCATCAAGCAGGGCTCTCACCTTAGCCAGGTGATCAACAAATTGGCTGAACACCAGAGCCTTGTGGTTATTGGAGCGCAATTCATCGACCAGCTCACTCAACACCTGCAACTTGGAGCTGGTGACTCCTGCTTCGGGCACCACCAGATCCGGGTGGCAGCAGAAACGACGCAACCTGGTCAGCTCGGCGAGGATGCGGATATGCTTTTGCCCTTCCGGCCCGCCAGTCTCAGCCTCCAACTTGGTGATGGCCTCCCGCCTGAGGGCCTCATACATGCCTGCTTCCTGGTCATTCATCTCTACGCTGAGAACAATATCTGTCCGGGGAGGCAACTCCGTGAGCACCTGGTTCTTGGTGCGCCGCAGAATGAATGGCGTGATCAGATGCTTCAGATCAGCTCTTGCTTGTCGATCCCGATTCTTTTCGATGGGAACTGCAAACCTGGTATTAAAATCATCATGCGAACCCAGCAGTCCAGGAAGGATAAACTGGAACAGGTTCCACAGCTCTCCAAGGTGATTCTCAATGGGGGTACCAGTGGTGACAATCTTGAAATCACCCTGCAATCCCATGGCTGCCTGCGAGCGCTTGGTGTGCATGTTCTTTATGGCCTGAGCTTCGTCCAGAACAATAGTGTTCCACTTCATATCCGCAAGGAGCCGGGCATTCTCCTCCTGCTGAAGAAGGCCATAAGAGCACAAGAGCACGCTGAAAGGCCCCAGCTCGGACACTACCTCTTGCCGGGTTTTCGTTGTGATCCCGTTACCTCCGGTGCCCAAGTAGACGGGATGCAGACTAGGCGTAAACCGACCCATCTCCGCCTCCCAGTTTGAACAAACCGAGGTTGGCGCAACAACAAGGGCAGGCCCCTGCTCAGCCCTCATCAACAGCAGGGCGAGGGCCTGGATGGTCTTGCCCAGTCCCATGTCGTCGGCCAGACATGCCCCCATACCAAGGTGGGCTAGGCGAGCCAGCCATGTGAACCCCTCCATCTGGTAATCCCGAAGCTCACCCCTGAAAACAGAAGGCAACTCAGGATTCAGAGCCCATGCGGTCTCCACCCGTTTGACAAATTGCTTCCAGTCACGGCTGGAGCTTACAGAGCCCAGTCCCTGGGTGAGAGGTAACATGACCGGAACGGCAGCAGGGGACAAAAGCATAGATATAGAGGCAGCGTTCTTTGGCCCCTTGGAGGAGCGCTGGAGACACCCCTGTATGTCGCCAAGGCGCTTGCGCAGCTCTGCGGTAAGAGCCAGGAACTGTCCACTGTTCAGGCGAATGAATCTGGACGAACGGGCTCCTTCGATGAGTTTGAGCAGCTCGTGCATCTCCAGAACCGTATCTTCGTCAACACGGAGCTCGCCAGAAACTTGAAACCAATTGTCAACCGCCTGGAGGCTGATGTGAAAATTGTTCAACCCGCTTGTATAGGGAAGAATACGAATCGGTTCATGAGCAGGCCACTCCATGAGCACCTGCTCGCCCATATTCTCAAGCGAAAGGAGCACCTCCAGCGCTGCCTCCAGACCATCCACATTCCATTGCCAGCCATCCCCTGCCCCCACCCCGGAGCCTGAGCTGGCCCCCAAGCTCTCCGACTCAGCCGAAGCCAGGTAGGGACAACCTTCTAGCAATCTAGCCGCAGCAGCCTTCTCTTCAGCCAGGTTCCGAGTAGTCTGAATCGGCCTCCCATCTACCATGGTGACGATGGTAGTCCCCCCCACCCCGGGCATACAGACTGGCCCAGTCGCACCGAAAGGCCTGACCCGCAAACGCACCTCTAGACCGTCAGCACCCCGCTGTAGCTGCGCAACCATCCGTGAATCCGCATCCACCTCTTCAACACCACCCCCCAAAGAACCAACGCTAGACTGCACGGGCATCACACTAGCCAGCTCTGAGATCACCTGGAGGACCTTCTCTCGTCCTCCGCCTGGAATTGCGAACCCATCACCCCCGATAATAGTCCCAATCTTCTGCTGCTCCTTAGTTAGCTGATAGAGCCTGAATTGGGTCGGGTTTTCCTGCACGACCATTAGATCACTGCAACCGAGCATGCGCTCTTCAACAAACACCTCTTTGGGCCAGAACTCTAGCCGAAGCTCCGTGCTGTCTCCCTCTTCTTTGGCTCGCCCTCTGCGCCTGCCATTCGGCACCAGCCTGATCTCCGGTCGCCCATTAAGCAGCTCAACCTGAGCTGTTGGGTCTTCGCTTGAATATAAATGAGGATGGTTTACCAGACTCCTTAGAGAGTCATCTTTCAGTTCATATAAACAGTTGCGTCCCCAACCTGAATATGTGGCCAAAATGGTATCGCAGGCTGCTGAATCCTGGTCGGTGAGATAATCAGGTCTGCTGCTGCGATTGTACAAACGTTCAAATGAGATGGGGCGACCCAAGGTCCACTGACCATTGGGCCGCCTCTTCTGCTCGTAGGCCCCGGTAATATAGAGCCCTGGCTCCACATTAGTCTTCTTGCAGCGCCATGTGAGCCTGAAGCTCTTATTGTCATCTTTACCATCAGCCTGATCAGGCTGTCTCGCTGTAGCAGAGGCGATGGATGACAGGGCGTTGAGTATCTTCTCCCAAGGTTCTGGAGCGCTGTCGGGTGAACACATGAGCTTATAGCCCAGCCCTTTGATGAGATGGATCTCGGCTTTGGGTGCAGAGCCGTTGGCTCCAGCCTCTCCTCTCTCCTTCCCCCTGCCCCCCCCCTGATCATTACCCTTTGCCTTTGCCTTTGCCTTTGCCTTCCAATTCTCCAGTTTCTCACCCGTCTGTCCGTCTAGAGCACCCAGGCTGATCAAAAGTGCACTGAGCTCGGCAGCCGCCCACCGGTACCCGTTCTTATGGACAAGAGCCATCAGCTCTTCGACAATCTCCAGCTCATCATCAAAAAACTCAGCTCCCAGGCAATTACCAACAATTATTCTCAAAAATGCCTCTAGCGGCAGTGAGAAGTTGGGCTCTAAAATGTTCAGTACCCCAGAGTGACGATACAGCTCAAAGCCACCCACACCTGGAAGCTCCAGCAGCCGGTTAACCGTGACACTTATGGCTCCTGTCACTATATTGAACTCCTCATCGGCGGGGGTATCAACGCGCCCCATGGTGATCGCCATGGTCATATTTGTCAATCCCTGACAACTCAACAAGGTCATCATATGGATTGGCCCAAATAAACCAGGCAGGCAGACCTTCTTCCTTTTTCGGGTCGCCCTCTGGTAGGCAGCGTTTGCGTTGTCAAGATGAACCAACGCCTCAGCATACTCGCCACCGAAGAAATGCAGCTCACCCTCTATGGCCTCTATGATCATTACCTGCGGGTGGGCAACCTCATGGCCTGGGTAGTAAGGCTCTACCACTTGAGGCGGGATCTCTGCTGCATGTGAGAGCGCTACCTGGGAGAAATTTTTTGCCAGCCCCAGCCCCCCTCGAACACACAGGTGATGAATGACCTCGCACAGCAGCCGGTTTACACCGTTAGCGAGCTGTGGCTCGGTTTTCAACAGGTCTCGGCTGAACTTCTGGGACTCAGGATTGTTTGCAGGCTTCCCCTGGATTGGGCCAAAGGTGCTGGATGAGCTGGATTCGTTATTGATGAGCGCAGCAAACTCCTGAAGAGAACCGGGTAGAAACTGCGGGATCTTATACCATTGGCAGCAAATGTTGAACGCATGAAACAGTGCTTGCGATACATCCTTCATGTGAATTATTGAATCGTTGAGGATAGCGGTGAGCACATCCACTACAAACCAATGTGGCCATTGACAGAGGAACTCCCAATCAAATGGGGCGTTGAACAGGGAGACATAGATGAGTCTAGGGGTCAAGTCGGCAATCTCTCTCTTGTCATCTGCAAGGTCACCTTTGTCTTTGAAGAGATTGTTGGCCTGAGATAATCGCTTTAGCAGGATGGCAATTTTAATATCACGGTGAATTCGTACATTTGGAACTGTTCGATAGCGATTATACACACTATCGAGGGGGTGCTTTTTCTGAATAGCAAAAACCAGATTGGAGAACACACCGTCTTCAACAGCCATCCGCATGGCCGCATCCACATAATCCTTTTCGCACCTGTACCTGCCATACCAGTAATTCTCCCTGATCAGTTCCAGTTTGAGCAGCTTTGCCAAGACAAGGTTTATGTCTCTTATCAGGGATGAATGTGGAGTTTTTTTGAAGTCAGCACTGATAAGGATGTCTCTGATCTCGTTGACGGTCTCTATTTCACTGTCAATTGCCATTATGTAGAATATGGTTCGCTCCCCCAGGTGCAAATTTGCAAGCCTATTTCTGAGCGTACCGGTAGTGTCTTCGGTATTAAAAATCATCTGCTGATTACCCTTAATTAGTCTCTGCTGCACCACTTCGGGGAGGGTGCCACCATGAAGATGATGTTGGTCGGGGATAATACACTAGACCGCAGCAATCTACCAAGACGGTTGGTTTAATCTCATCTGATTCATAAGTTGGTCATATCCAAAAATTGTTTAGGCGAGTTGGGTGCACCGCTGGCGAAGGGCACGGCATTTTGGTGTGGCAGGTGCGAGCAGCGCTTGCCCGCAAAAGGGAGGATGCCTCACACGAAGACACAAAAGCACGAAGAGAGGGCGTGAGTACTAACCCGACCCAATTCAACAGGTCATTAAAAAAATGCCGCCCGACCAGAAACGGCCGAGCGGCATCAAGTGCTAAGTTGCGAGGCGAGCGGATTACTTCTTGGCAGTACCAGCCAGCTCTTCATCGATGATCTTCTTGAAGTTCTCGATGGGCTGGGCGCCACTGATCATCTTGCCGTTGATAAAGAAGGTGGGGGTTCCTCCTGCACCGAGAGCAGCAGCCTGCTTCTGATCAGCTTCGATGTGGGCCTTCCACTTGCCACTCTCAACAGATGCCTTGAACTTGTTCATATCCAGACCGAGTTCCTTGGCATACTTGAAGATGCTATCCTTATCCAGTGCCCGGGAATTTTTGAACATCACATCAGACATCTCCCAGAATTTGCCCTGCTCATGGGCAGCCATGGCCGCCTCGGCAGCAAAAGGAGCATTCTTGTGGAAAGAGAGGGGGTTGTGTTTGAAAGCAACCTGTATCTTGTTGCCATATTCCTTCTTAAGGCCATTGATCACGTCGTTACCACGGCCGCAGTAGGGGCACTCATAATCAGACCACTCCACAATGGTTACCTTGGCATTGGCTGGACCCCATGTGGGGGCATTGCCCACCTCGACCTTGTGGCGCACATTGGGATTATCGCCAGCGGCACCGGCTGTAGGTCTGGCTGCAGGTGCACTAGGCAGCATAACAGCCTTCTCGGCACCATTCTTGGTAACTTCAGCATAAACATCAGCAGGCTTGATGCCCTTCTTGACCAATGCTTCGGCCTTCACCAGCTCTTCATCAATCATCTTCTTGAAGCTGTCGAAGGGCTGGGCACCACGCAGCTTGCGACCGTTGATAAAGAAGGTGGGGGTACCGCTTGCACCAAGGCTTCTGGCCAAGGTCTGATCTGATTCGATCTGGGTCTTACCCTTCTCGCCATCCAGGTAGGCCTTGAACTTGGCCATATTCAACCCGATCTGGGAAGCGTACTTCTCCAGGTCTGCCCTGCTCAGAGCCTTGTTGTTGTCAAACAGCAGATCATGCATCTCCCAGAACTTGCCCTGCTCACCGGCGGCCATGGCAGCCTGTGATGCCATTGGGGCATCCTTGTGGAATGGGAGAGGATTGTGCTTGAACACTACCCTGACCTTGTTGCCATATGTGTCGTTGATCTGCTTGATGGTGGGGAGCACCCTGGAGCAGAAGGGGCATTGGAATTCGCTGAACTCCACAATGGTGATCAGGGCGTCGGGGCTTCCCTTTGTGGCGGAAGTGCCAACAGGTACTTTGTAAACAGCGTTAGGATCTTCCTGGGGCCTGGCTGCCTGGGCGTCGCCACCTCTGGGGGCCTTGGGAGCTGTTGCCAGGGCGCTCTTCATCAGTGTCTCATAGACGCTAGCTTTGGGAGTACCCTTCTTGATCATCTCTTCGGCATTCTTCAGCTCTTCATCGATGAGCTTCTTGAAGTTATCAAAAGGCTGAGCGCCTACGAGCTGCTTACCGTTGATAAAGAAGTTGGGTGTGCCATTGGCGCCAATTTTGCTGGCCAGAGCCATATCAGCAGCGACCTGAGCCTTGAAGGTTCCTTCATCGAGAGCCTTCTTGAACTGGGCCATGTCAAGGCCAATCTGACTGGCATAGGTTTCCAGATTTTCGCGCTGGAGAGCCTTTGCATTTTCAAAGAGCTTGTCGTGCATCTCCCAGAACTTGCCCTGCTTACCTGCGGCCAAGGCAGCCTGTGATGCCATAGGGGCGTCCTTATGGAACGGGAGGGGGTTGTGCTTGAAGACCACCCTGACCTTGTCGCCATAGGTATCCATCACCTGCTTGATAGTGGGATTGACCCTGGAACAGAAGGGGCATTGGAACTCGCTGAACTCCACAATGGTAACCAGAGCGTCGGCAGGACCTTTGGTTGCATCCTGAGCGGTAACCGGAACCTGTAACCGCACATTGGCGTTATCAGCAGCAGCAGCGCCTTTTTTGGCAGCCTGAGGCAAGGAGCCCTTGTTGGCATCTACACGCTTGGCATAGACTGCCTTGGCTGAGGTGCCATCCTTGAGCAAGTTGTCAACGGCAGCAATTTCGCTGTCGATGATCTTCTTGAAGATCTCAATAGGCTGAGCGCCGCTCAGGAAGACGCCGTTAATGAAGAAGGCTGGTGTACCACGGGCGTTAAGCTCAGTGGCGAGTTTCTGATCGGCTTCCCAGGTTGCCTTGTGGGTACGGGAATCCATAGCTACCCTGAACTTGGCCATATCCAGGCCAATCTCTTCCGCATATTTATCTAATGAGGCACGATCAAGTTTGGTTATGTTTTCAAACAGCTTGTCGTGCATCTCCCAGAACTTGCCCTGGGTGTCTGCTTCGATAGATGCCTCGGCAGCCATGGGAGAGTTCTTCTGGAAGCTGAGGGGGTTGTGTTTGAACACATACTTAACGTCGTTGGGATACTGAGCCAGGATGCTGTCTATTGTGGGCTTAACCTTGCCGCAGTAACCGCACTGGAAGCTGGAAAAGCCTACAATGGTAACCTTGGGGTTAGCAGCGCCCTTTGATGGAGAGGAACCCACCGGTATGGCAGCCTCCACAACAGGCTCCAGGTCTCCCGCTCCTGTCTTGCATCCGGACAGAGCGACCAACCCCGTCAGCAGTATGGTAGCCATGAACAAAATGGCTGGCCTCTTTCTCATGTGTCATCTCCTGATAAGTCACATTTGGAAATGGAATAGTCCCACATTCAGTGTTAAATGAACGCCGAAAGTGAGTATGAATTACAAACCGTCTCAATATCAGAAAACTTCCCGCTTAACAATAGCTGAGACGTTTTTTGACTGGTGGCAGAAGTGCGATTTCAATGATGTGATCGCAGATGGCGACTTGCCAGGCTCAAAAAAGTGTCAAAAGCACGTCAAGGGTACTGTCAACCTCCCCCATACGCCGTTCCAGTTCAGCAGAAAGCCCCTGACCGTCACCAAATTGGCTGAGAGGCTCAAGTTCACAGAGCTCATCCAGATAACGGGGCTGAACTACCTCGTCATAGGCAATGGTGAGTCGGTAAATGTCTCTAACCCGTTTTAGAAATTGATAATTCCCGTAAAGAGCATCGAGGAGCTCACCCATATGAGTTATGTGGCCCATATTCGATTTCAGTTTGGCGATCACCTTGGTGTTGTTGCTCTCCCTTAACCCGAGTGCAGCTTTAGCCATGGTCAAGAAGAGGTTGATCTCCCTTAATCCTCCGACCCCTTCTTTGATGGCGACTTCTCCCCCACTGCCCATTGAAGTCTCAGATTCATCATTGTCATCCAGAAACTGACCAGTCTGAAAAAGTAATTGAAGCGGGTTATTGCCGTTTCCATCCAGACCTTTGCGGGCCGATTCCCCGGCAATCAACCTCCCCCCCCCACCGCCACCCCCACCGCCACCCCCACC
>CAYZFJ010000144.1:0-6449 GCA_964477705.1 uncultured Myxococcia bacterium
TCTGTATCCCGGAATGTGATGGCCTGGCGTGCGGCCTTGATCCAGTATGCGGGGAATCTTGTGGGACATGCAGTGACGGCAAAATTTGTGAAGAAGGCTCCTGTATCGAACAAGTCTGTATCCCGGAATGTGATGGCCTGGCGTGCGGCCTTGATCCAGTATGCGGGGAGTCTTGTGGGACATGTGCCGATGGCAAGACCTGCCAGGCTGGCCAGTGTGGTGTTGATGTGGATATTACTTGGATATCCATCCCTGGCGGGACCTTCGACATGGGTTGCGCTCATCTCTATGAGTGTCAGAATGACGAGAAGCCTGTGCATTCTGTGACTCTGAGCGCATTTGAGATGCTGGAGACGGAGGTGACTGAGGGACAGTACGAGGCAGTGATGGGAGAAAATCCATCCTGCAACTATAATGAAGCAGGAGGCGCCAATACTCCAGTTGAGTGTATGACATGGTTCGAAGCAAAGGAGTTCTGCGAGGCTATTGGTGGCCGTCTCCCTACTGAGGCGGAGTGGGAGTATGCAGCGCGTGGAGGGACGACAAAGCATTTTTATTGCGGAGACGAGTGGTCCTGCCTGAACGAGATAGCCTGGTATTTCGATAATGCCGACGATCAGAAGCATCCGGTGGGGGAGAAGACACCTAATGACTATGGCTTGTATGATATGTTAGGCAACGTGTGGGAGTGGACAGCAGACTGGTACGGTGATTATTCTGATACGTCAGCTACTAATCCGACAGGTCCTGATAACAGCTACGCACGGGTGTTACGTGGTGGCTACTTCCACGAGTTCGACTACGGCGTGCGCGTGTCGTATCGCAACCCCGACGGCCCGATGCTCAGAAGAAACTCCTCCGGCTTCCGCTGTGCCAGGTCCGAATAGACCTGACACACATTACCCCCCAATTCTTGTTTCACTGCTTCCACCCAGCAAAAATTCTCCTTACTACCTTCTCTACCACCGGCTCGACTCCACCCCACCTCCAGATTCAAATGATCTGTTGACAACAAAAACTGAGCGCATAATATGGATACGTTGTCTGGTGGTTCTGTCGGCCATTTAGGGGTTTGACCTCACCACCAGAGGACAGCTTCAAATAGCAAAACAAGCATCAAGAGAACGCGAGGGTTCTGGCCCGATGACCGTTCGGCAACCTGACAGCAATTGCCAAGGTGCCAATGCCAGCCCGGAAGGGAAACGATGCGGCCAATAGCCTACTCCCAAAATCAACGTGTTGAATGTGAGCATAGGTCGTGGTGCGTCCGCTGTATCAAATCCCTCTCCATGGCCGGTTTGCCAATCGTCATCCAATCAGGACTTCTCGCCTTCTTTATTGACAACCCCAACAATGTCAGGGAGGTATACATACTCAATATAGATGGGCACCACAGGGACGAAAACGACTCCGATGGTACTGCTGAGGTAGACAAGTAGCTATATAGTTGATATTGTGAGTATTAGCCATCAACAAATCATCAGTATGTACTATGAACTACAGCAAATGCTGATGAGAAACAACAAAGGGGAGAATAATGGAAAGTGACCAAATTAATCAGCAACTGGGATATGGTAATCTCTACAAGGTCACCTGGACTGACAAGGGATACACCGCAATCTATGTCAATGATCATAAACGTCCGGTCCACGAGCTGACATTCAATGGGAGTGGATTCACAATGGAGGACCTCTCTCCAAAGTTCCTCCGCTTCAGCACAGGGGAAACCCTGGGTAACCTGATGCAACAACACTTTAGCGAGAGAAGCCCACAGAACGATTACGAACTGCATCAGATCTTTTGTGAAGAATTCAGCAAATACAACCTGCGCTGGACTCCCGACAGCAAGCGACAGGACGCCATATACGTCCCCGCTGGTCTAATCCCAGGGCTTTATGTTCCCCTCACGGGAGACAACATCAAGAAGCTTCAAGCGATGGTAAAGCAGTGCCAAAAGCCTGATCATCCTCTCAAAGTCGCTGGTGATCCAGGTCTTCTCATCATGCTTATGTATCAACAGGATGGCCGCCTTGTTGTCCAGCCGGAGTGGACTCGGATGATCATCTTTGCAGTCACCCTGGCCAACCTGCGCAAGGGCATCTCTGTTCTGTTCGACAAGAAGTGTATATCCAAAGGGAGCGAGTACGCCCTGATGGTTCGCAACAACCTGCTGTTCAACGCCCCGGGCAACAGTATAGTTTTCCCTGGCGACCAACGGCAAAACCCGAACCTGATCTGCTTTGGCTACTTTATTCTTGAGGAAGGCGTAACCGAAGCCAATGCTGACATGGAAAGATTTTTGGATCTCTTCTACGAAGCCAGCCAGCCTTTTCTGAAACAGGACGAGTAGCCTCTGCTCATTATCTGTCAATTCACCCGCCGTACTTGAATATTTTCACCATAGTGTCGTTTCTCCCCGTTTTTTTGCAGATATGTCTATGTGTGGCATAATTTTTCAGCCTGTGATTGCAATTCACAAAATATTGGAGGCAGGGGTATCTCATGGCCAAAATTCTTCCTGGTGCGTTTCCTGAACATCTAATTGGCAATCGTGGTTTTGAAGCAGAAAAGGAAGTTTATGACCTGCTGCAACAAGGGCTGTGTGAATCTGTCACAGTGTTATACCGGGTTCGCTTCCTCTGGCAAGCACGTAACGGCATAAACGAACAGGAAGCTGATTTCATTATCGTAGATAAACGGCAGGGGGCCCTAATCCTTGAAGTGAAGGGTGGAATCCTCACCGTTGAAGAAGGTATCTGGTATCAATACAATCGAATGGGAAGATACCGGAAGAGGCTTAGATGCAACCCATTTGAACAGGCAGATCGTACCAGGCACAATTTTATTGATTACCTGGCACAAAACAACTTTCCGTGGAGAAAAATGTCAATCGGCCATGCGGTTGTGCTGCCCCACTGTGTAAAGCCTCAGAATATTTATGGACCTGATCACCCAGCAGAGCTGTGTGTTGATATGAATGACCTGAAGGATGTGCAGAGAGCCACCGACCGGGTCTTTAAGTTCTGGTGCGGAGAGGCAACTGGCGAACAGACCTTGGAAGAGGAGGTTGACACAGAGAAACTGATAAATCTCCTCGGCTTCAATCAGATATTCCAGGGCTTTGAGACCATGGGACCCATGGTTGGCAATGATAACAAAATCCTCCAGGAGATGAGTCAGCATGAAGCCTTTATCATTGATCAGCTTCAGAACCTGCCCAGGGTATCTGTTGAGGGATGTGCAGGGTCCGGAAAGACCAGCATGGCCATCACGGAAGCGGTCCGGCGAGCTGAAGCAGGGCAAAGAGTAGGTCTATTCTGCTATAACCGCCTGCTCGGAGAGAGTCTCCAGATGGCAACATCAGGTTGTTCCAATCCGGAGAACATTGTTGCAGGCGCTTTCCTGGATTTGTGCCTATGCTATTATCAGGAGGCCTACAATCAGGAGCCGGCTGCCCAGCGTGGCCCTGAATTCTGGAACTCCCTGCCAGTGCTGGTTAAAGACTGCGTGCAGGAGATGTGCGAACCATTCGATGCAATCCTGATTGACGAAGCCCAGGACTTCCATGAGACATGGTGGCCTGCTGTTATAGGCTTACTCAAGGACCGGGAGCACGGCGTACTTCAGATATTCCATGATGTGAATCAGTGCATCTTCGGTGCCCGTCCAATTCCCCACATTGCGGACATGGTTCCCCTGGTAATCCATGACAACCATCGCTCCCCATCTGGAATTGGTCCAGTTGTACAGAGGTATGTGGCAGACCAGATTCGTTTCCGCAGGCACACTACTCCTGGAAGGCTGAAACAGTCACACCCCACTTTTGACGGTGAGCCCCTGCAGGAACGCCTTACAGAATTGATCAGTAACCTGATTGGCCAAGAGAAGGTTGATCCGGGAGATGTGGTCATCCTTACTCCAAACACGGTTGAAGGCAGCATCCTGAAGGATAACCTGCAACTTGGCCCCTACAAGTTGAGACGGGACTACCCTTCTCTCCAGTCACCGCTCCCCAAGGACTGCATCGCCTGCTACTCAGTGCATCGGTTCAAAGGGCTTGAAGCTCCGGTAGTTATTGCCTGTGAATTTATAGAAAATCATGAGGAGTTAAACCGCTGGCAAGAAGAGAAATATATGCAGGTCTGCTATACCGCCTTCAGCAGAGCCACCACCAGCCTGTTCATTCTCTGGGAAGATTGAGGTTTTTCAGATGATTATCGCTTGCTCTGGACGGCTGTTGCCTCTTTAACTGCACCAGCCGCAGCACGCTCCAGAGGGTCGGCAGACAGGCCGCTCCCCACCGCCCCCTTGGTCCACGCATCGGGGGTTAACCGCCCCTGGGAATAGATGCGCACCACCTCACCGGCGAAACCAGCCTTACTGAACTGCTCCTCCAACTGGGCATCAATCAGATGACCAATGGGGTAATCGGGCAGATACAGACCACAGAAGATGAGGTGGCTGTAGACGCCCAGCAGGGTGGAATCCTTAACACCAAGAACAGGGGCGTAATACTGGTTCCAGATCTCCTTGGCAGTCTTCACAGTAAATGCCTGCAGGTCAGCGGCGGTAATACCAGGATTAGCCTGCATATAGCGCCATGCCTTCATGTCGAGGAGACCGACCCCTGCGATTTCGTAGGTGGACCAGAACGCATCAAGGGACTTGCTCACCGTATCTTCTTCCACCGCCAGCCTTGCCATCTCGGGAGAGAGCTCCTTGAGGACCTGTAAATCCCTGTGCTGGAATGCGAATGCGAGCGCCTCCGTGTAGGCAGTATTGGGCACACCGGCAATGAGCACACTGTCAACCATGTGCAGGGAGATAGTCTGCTCCACATTGTGACCAAGCTCATGCATGGCGATGTTGTAACCCTTGTAGTCCATGCCGCCGGCAGGGACCCTGGTGCGCAGGTGGGAGTTGTCGTCTCTCATCCCGGCACCCATGGCATGACCGGCACCCCTGGCACCATCGACCCTGATCTTTGAGGCCAGGAACTGGGCCGTGTCCGGTGCAAACCCAAGCACTTCCAGAATCTGGGGGATCTTGGCTTCAAAGGCTTTCAGGTCGGGGAAAACGCCAGATACGATCCGATCCAGCTCGGCTTCGCCAATCTTGCCCCTTGCCTTAAACCCGTCATACCAGATGTCGAATGGCTGCAGGTCACGGCCCAGCCGCTCCTTGATAATGGCAGCAATCTGGCCGGCAACAGGGCTGGCCACCACCTGGGTAAGCAGCCGCTCTACCTCCTGCTCGGGGATCTCCCTCTCGTAATTGAACTTGCGATCTATGTGAGTGGGGAACGGTGGAACATAGGAATCAACCTTCTGCTCTGCTTTGAACACGTCGAGCCAGAGCCCGTAGCGCCCCTTGTCAGCTTGGGCGACAGCGGCGACGGAGTCAGTGGCAGCAGCAGTGGCAGAAGCTGCAGAAGCTGCTTCAACCTTGTTGGAGAACGGCTCCCAGAGAACGTTGGGATTGTTCACCACCTGGTGGGGAAGATCCTGGGCGATCACCCGCTCCATCACCTTCTGAATCATCTGCTGTTTTCCAAGATTACCAACCGGATCACTATACAGCCCCTTAATCTCATCCCTCAGGCCCCAGTGGCTGATCAACGGGTTCTTCCCCTCAAAGGGGCGCCCCCCATGGGCATCAAGCAGGTTGGTCATATGAATATTGTACTGGGTGATATGCTCTTCCGATGCCATATAGGCGGCAGTAACTGCGGTGCCTACCTGGCCGGGTACCCGCATGGAGAACCGCTTGGCCAACCGGGCAGACGCCCACTCCTGCCGCTCCATATTGCCCCCATTGGCCAGGAGGTATTCCAGGTCATAGAGGGGGAAGTTCAGGAGGGCCACAAAGGCAACCCTGGTGGCGAACGCATCCTCCGTCACATGGGTAAAAGGGTTCAAGGAGGCCATGAGCATATCAACAGGGGTCAGGTCCCATGAGACCAGATCAAGCGGTTCCCGCAAGGTCCTGGCCAGAGTGACCGCATAGCCATCCAGGGCCTCTACCGCACGCTCATACCGGTGCAGCATGGTGGTGAGACCAGGCCCCTTGGGCGTGAAGTACTCCATACAGAAAGCATGGAACTCCTCCGGGCTCCCATCATTGCTATTCCAATACATGGCAACCTGGCCAACTCCACGCTCAATGCGCTCTCGCTCCTGCTTCTGCCCTTGCCCCTGCTCCTGCTCCCCATTTGCATACTCCTTCACCAGGGCATTCACCGTCTTTTGCTGAACTTCCTTACTAATATTCAATTGAGCAACCTCCTCAGGATCAGCTTCAGTTCCTGTGGATAGAATCTGAGAACCGCCGCCTTTCTCCGCAACCTCCCCGCTGTTCTGGATGGCTGCTTTTTGCCCTGCACCACCCGCACAGGCAGCGATACCTGACGCTGCGCCAACGGCTGTAAGAGCAATAATCAGGGCCACACC
>CAYZFJ010000144.1:6459-8585 GCA_964477705.1 uncultured Myxococcia bacterium
AGCCAGTCGGGGGAAGCGAACACGGCTCGGCGTGTGGGTGCTCATTATTATTAAAAACTTCCTGGCCATAATAATCTCAAACCTCTCTTAATAGCGGAAAGCCGAATCACCGATAAATTCACGCAGAAGAGATGTAGCTGGAACGTCCTGGGGGACAATGGGAATAAACAGATCGAGAAAGTCGATGAGCCTGTTCGCCTCCACATACTCCTCTGCGTCAGGCGGAACCTCCATCAAGAACCTCTCCGCATAAATCTTCAAAACCGCCTGCTCGTAAACCAGGGCAGAGTTAAAGATAATATCGGCCCTATCCTGGAACGGGAACAGGTATTTCTCTTCACCCCTGCGCACCATTGACCACATCTTCAGAGTATCTTGAGCACTGTACCCACGGAAGCGGCGATCCCGCACAATTCTGCGGAGCAACCTGGCATCCGAGGTGAAGATCCGGTTGTGGTCATCAATGCAGAGCTGGGTAAGGGCGCTGGCATAGATGCGCAGCTTATGATCATCTGGTATGGATGCGGTCAGGCGATCATTGAGACCGTGAATACCCTCGATAAGCAGTATCTCACCCTGCTCCAGACGCATGGGCTCACGCTTCTCTTCCCGCTTACCCTTGGTGAAAGAATACTTGGGCAACGCCACCTCTTCACCGGCCAACAGGGCCTGCAACTGCTCATTAAGCAGTTCCAGATCAATCGCCTCCAGACACTCGAAATCAGGTTGCCCGTTCTCATCCCTGGGCGTCTTCTCCCTGTCCACATAGTAGTTATCCAGGGAGATCTCCTTGGGTTTGACCCCCACTGCCATTAGCTGCATCCTCAGCCTCTTCACAGTGGTTGTCTTACCGGATGATGAAGGCCCGGCAACCAGAACCAGCCTTGCTTCCTTTTTAGCCACGATCTGGTCGGCCACACTGGCAAACTTCCGCTCATGGAGCGCCTCTGCCACCCTGATGACCTCAGAGATGGAGCCGTTAATAATCGCCCTGTTCAGGTCAGACACTGTCTCCACACCCAGCAGGCGATTCCAGTCCCTGGTCTCACGATATACAGAAAACAGACCGGCATGGTTACTGGCCGAGCGTGGGGGAGTGGATACATCGCTGGCCGGGGGGAACCCCAAGACCAACCCGTCTGCATAAGGCTCCAGGGAGAAACCCTGGATCGCCTCTGCGCCAGGCAGGAGTGGATGGAGCCACACGTCCATGTATGTGCCCATGGTCACCAGGGGCACCCAGGGAACCCGCAGGGCTTTGACCAGGCCAACCTTGGAGTTATCTCCCCTGCCGGTAAGAATATGCATCGCCTCATGGGATGGGACCCGGCGCACATTGAGCAGCTCTTTCCGTTCAACCATGGCCCTCATCTCTTTCTCGATGAGCTCCACGTCGTCACGGCTTAGAGCCGGTGTCTTGAATACATCAAAGAAATACCCATCACCCAGGGACTGCCCAACCTGAACCCTGGCGTTGGGGAAGCATCTGTAAACAGCCTCACAGAGCATGATGGTCAGGGTAGCCCGGTATATGCGGGCCCCCTCCTTGCTGTTATAGGTAACCAGGCGCATATGGCATGGTGCAGCCAACGGAGAGTCCAGATCCACAAGGCGATTGGCTACGATAGCGCCAAGATACTTGTGTTCACTGTTAGGGAAGTGTTTCTTGATGAATGCCCGGACTTTGGTACCCCGACTGATTCGATACTCTGTTCCTTCAACGTTCACGGGAATGAAGGTGGACTCCGGTGTGCCCACCCCATTCACCACGCCGTTACTCTGTAACCTCTCTCCAACCACAACATCAGTAGTAGTGCTCGACATTAAGACAGCCTCCATCACAAATGGAATTCATTAACTGCTCGATTTGGTCTGCCATTGCCCTAACAACAGACAATGCACCAAACGTTTACCATATGACAAATATTGGGGAAAAGGAAATTACTCAGCTTTTGCAAAGAAGAAAAAGGTTCAGAGAGTACCAGCAGAGCTGATATGGCCAAAACGCTCACACAGCGGGCACGTCATGCCGCATACGTGTTCTCTTAAGGCAGCTAATTTCAAAAAATTGTTAGGCGGGTTGGGTACACCGCTGACGAAGGGCACGGCATGCCGTGCCCCTACAG
>CAYZFJ010000145.1:0-8501 GCA_964477705.1 uncultured Myxococcia bacterium
CTAATTCCCCATCCCTCCCAATGCCTGTAGGGGCACGGCATGCCGTGCCCTTCGCCAGCGGTGCACCCAACCCGCCCAAACAATTTTGGGAAATAAACCTGCCTTAAAAGAACATGTCTGCGGCATGCCGTGCCCGATGTTGCAATAGGAACAAGAGAATCACGCATGCCTTAAAGGGGCAGGGGGCAATAGGGGGGGGCCAGGTCAGGGCGTGGGTAGAAGGTCTGGTGGTGTTAGTGTCAGAGTCCGGCCAGAATCTCCACTGCTGCCTGCAGGGTGGTGTCCTGTTTTGCAAAACAGAAGCGCAGGGTGTGGTTGTTGACTGGGGTGCTGTAAAAGGCAGAGTTGGGAACAGAGGCCACCTTGTGCTGTTTAAGCACCTGGATTGCAAACTCATTCTCAGGAAGATCAGAGATGGCGCTATAGTCCAGTGTCTGAAAATAAGTACCAGAAGATGGGAGGAACTGGAACCGGCTTCCCTTTAAGCCGTTCAGGAAGAAGTCACGCTTTGCCTGGTAGAACCTGCTCAGGCCCAGGTAGGTCTCTTTATTCTCAAGGTGCTCGGCGATGGCGTGCTGGACTGCTGTGTTGGCACAGAACACCACAAACTGATGGACCTTGCGGAATTCAGAGGTCAGATTGGCAGGGGCTATACAGTACCCCATCTTCCACCCGGTGGCATGGAATGTCTTTCCAAACGAGCACACCACCATACTCCTGTCTGCCAGGGCGGGGTGGGCACAGACGCTTTGGTGCTTGATCCCGTCAAATATAATGTGTTCATAAACCTCGTCGCTTAACACGATGATCCTGGTGTTGCTCACCAGCCGGGCCAGAGTGTTCAGATCCTCAGCACGGAGGACGCTCCCGCTCGGGTTGTGGGGGCTGTTGATGATGATCATGGAGGTTCTGGAACTAATTTTGTCTTCAATCTCCTG
The DNA here is from genome assembly GCA_964477705.1 of uncultured Myxococcia bacterium. GTDB lineage: Bacteria > Myxococcota_A > JAVEVO01 > JAVEVO01 > CAYZFJ01 > CAYZFJ01. The sequence goes on from CAYZFJ010000145.1 coordinate 939, forward strand.
CCAGTCCACATGGTAGTTGGGCAGGCGCAGATGGACTGGAACCGGGGTGGCTCCGCAGAGCTGAATTGCCGGGATGTAGCTGTCGTAAGCGGGCTCGATTACAATTACCTCATCCCCGGGTTTTACCAGTGCAGTGATTGCTGTGTAGAGTGCTTGAGTGCCACCGGCAGTAACGGTGATTTCATTATCAGGGGAGTAGGTGGCCCCATAAAGAGAGTGAGTCTTCCGGGCAATTGCCTCCCGAAGGGGGGCTGCGCCAGGCATGGGGGCGTACTGGTTCAGTCCCTGCCTCATGTACTTGCCAACCAGTTCAATAAGCTCTTCGGAAATGGGAAAGTCTGGGAAGCCCTGCGAAAGGTTGATGGCGTTATGCTCCCCGGCCAGTTTGGACATGATTGCAAAAATGGAGGTCCCCACATGGGGAAGTTTGGATTGGAGCTGTCCCGTAAATTGCATGGTGTCTCCCTGGGCCGTTAAGGGCTTGTGGTGCAATGGTGATTATTGTGGCATGGCTTGAGCAAAGGTGCAAGGTTCAAGGGGCGGGGGGCGAGGAGTGAGGAGTGAGGAGTGAGGAGTGAGAGGGAGTTCTAGCGGCGCTCGCCCCTACTTCACCACCGGCCCCCTCAATCGGTCCTGCTTCCCCCCCAACGCCTGTACGGGCACGGCATGCCGTGCCCTTCGCCAGCGGTGCGGCCAACCTATCCGGTACTCTCTGCACCCTAAGCTGCCAATAGGTCACTTTTAACCTTCCGCTCTCTACTCTCTATTCTCTGTTCTCGGCGTTTCGGTGTTGTCCAGAAATGCCGAGAGTTCCTCTGCCCATGCCCTGATTGCATCCCAGTCCATCTTGTCGCCTTCTTTAACCTTGACTATCCGCTTTATCACCAGTCTGGGGAAAAATGACAGCTTGGCATATTCCATCTTGCCGGCAAATGCACCAGTTCTGACAGGCTTGAGCTCCTTTCGGAACTGATTCAGGTACCCATCAGCGATGATGCGCTTCTCTGGTGTGTCATCCTCCATGGCCATACAGACAACAAAGACCGCAACAGGCATCTTTTGCAGCTCAGCTTTGAACTGCTTGATGAATTTCTTTACATCACCGGCAAGCTGCCCCGCTCGAACATTACTTCCCAAAATGACCATCCGGTAATTATCCATGGATTTCACTACTGACGCCGGTTTGACATCTACTACAGTCCCATTCTTGGAGATAGTGTTGGCAATTGCATCTGCAACTTCGGCGGTCGATCCGGCATGGGAACCGTAGGCGATTAAAACTTTATCAGACATGTTTTCGTTTCCCAGAGTGTGGTTGATGGTTGAAATGTCTGCTGTGGAACAGCAATTCAATATCACCAACATGATCAATTGGAGCAGGGATAATATTACAATCCTTTTAAGTATCAACTTGGTTTACTGTCGGTTCGGCTTGTCTGCCTATGACTCGAACAAGCTGTGGAACTGTTTTATCGGGTTTGCTCCATTCATCAGGAACAACAATTAGAAATCAGGTGGCGAATGTTATCCCTCTAATACTTGATATGTCAATGAAAGCCACCAAATGGGTTGAGTGGCATGACATGGATTGGTTGGTTCAGATAAATGTAATACCTGCCGGTTATCATCTGGTTGCCTAGATAGGGGCAGGATGGTTGATTTCTGTAAGTAAACACACAAAGGAGCCGGTGATAATGCCAATTGTTGGAAATCTGCGAATCGTTGACTTGTCTCATGCCCTTCGCAAGGGAATCCCACAGTGGCCTGATTCAGCTCCTTACCATAGGGAGAATGTACAGACAGGCTCTGAGGCCAGTGGGATTCTTCGTATTGATGAACACACCGGAACCCATGTGGATGCACCCGTAGGTTTTTCTCCCAGCCGTGAGGCAGTAGATCAAATTTCGCCCGACAGGCTTGTGGTACCCATTACTGTCATAGATGTGAGGGAGTTAGTGCGGCACCAGGATGATTACCTGGTTACCGTTGAGGATGTGCTGGCCTTTGAGAATAACCATGGTGATATCTTACCCAGCTCCTTGGTTGCTGCCTGTACCGGGTGGGCAACCCGCTGGCCCCACACGGCCGACTATCTGAATATAAAGCAGGATGGGCGGATGCACATTCCAGGATGGGATCATGATGCAGTAGCTTTTCTGGTCCACTCCAGGTTTATATCAGGGCTGGGCATAGACTCTATCAGTATTGATGGGGGCAGGATCGAAGAATTTGCCAACCACAGGCAGACTGCTGCTGCCGGCGCTTATAATGTGGAAAATATGTGCAATCTGGAGAGAGTGCCACCCAATGGGGCATGGGTGTCCGTGTGTCCCATTGCGGTCAGCGGTGGTTCGGGGGCTCCGGCGAGGGTATTTGCTTTTTTCTGATTATCTGGTGATTAATGACCAGGAAGGAGATTGATTGGTTGATTGGTTATTGAACGACTATTTAATGAATCGATGAGTAGATTCTGGCGCTGGGCAATGTGAAGAAGAATGTGCTTCCTCCCTGTTTCTCTGAACTCTTGACCCAGATGCGCCCCCCATGAACAGCGATAATCTCGCTGGCAATATATAACCCCAGGCCCAACCCAGGTTCCTTCTGCATCCCTCGCTTCCTGGCCCTGTAATACCGGCTGAAAATTATCTCCTGGTCCCGGCTTGGAATGCCTGGGCCAAAATCCTGAACAGCCACCTGGTAAAACCCTACCGGGTACTCGGAGAGGACCACGTCTATATTCGTGCCATAAGATGAATACTTGCAGGCATTGTCGAGCAGGTTAAGGACCACTTGCTGGAGGCGTGTGCGGTTGCCCTCTACCATCGCCTCTTTAAGGCTACCCTTGATGTTCATGTTTACATAATGGTCATTACAAGTCATTTTGAATTCAGCAATGGTGTCTTTGAGCAGCTTCACCAGATCTAGTGACTCCATCTCGTAGTTGAGATCTTCTTTTTCTAGGCGCGCCACATCAATCAGCTCATTGAGGAGTGAGGTCAACCGGTAGACCTGCTTGTCCATACGTTCTATCAGCATGGTGTCAGCAGGCTGATCTGCCTGTGCCGTTCGTTGAAGTCGCTGGATGAGCAGTGACAGGGCAGTGATAGGGCTCTTCAGTTCATGGGCTGCTATGTCGAGGAACTGGCTCTTTACCCGCTCCGCTTCGATCCAGTGGGTAATCTCTTCATACAGTACAATCACCTGTTCTATCTCACCATTCAGGTTTATAAGAGGCAGGGCACTCACCAGGGCGATTATTTCGCCTCGGGATGGGTGGGTGTAGTGTATTTCTTCGGCCTTGACCCATTCACCGTTCAGGGCCCTTTGGGCAGGCCATTCCTCTGGCAGGTACTCAGTCTGATTGGGGTGACGGAATCTGAACCGCGTGAGATGGGCTTGCAGCCCTCCCTCATGGTTCTTTGAGAGCGGATGCAGAATCTGGACTGCTGCATAGTTCTGGGTAACAAATTCTCCGTTTGTGTCGTAGATTTCGATGCCCACTGGCACGCTCTCCAGTATCGCCTGCAACTTCACCTGTTCGCTCTTGTTAGTGTTCATGACGATTGCATTGTGCATAGCAATCGCAGCCATGTGGCCAATCATATCCAGCATAGTGATCTCACTCTTGCTTATTCTTCTATTTTCATCTCTAAAAAAGAGGATCAACACACCATGGGTGAGCTCACCTTTGATCAGGGGTAGAGCAAGGAGAACTTTTGCTCCTGCCAATACCACGTCAGGGACTGCTCCCTTCATGTTCTGGTAATCGTTGCAGACTATCAGCCGTTTCTCTTTGATTGCCCGGTTTGCCAGCAACCCTTGGAATTGATAAGGGGGTCTCCCCATAGGGGTCCAGCCTTCAAACGCTTCAAGATTGAAAGCCCCTCGCCTCACCTTTTGCTTGTCGATTATGGTGGTTAGCAGTGCCCCTCCGTCGGCCTCCATTATCTTTATGGATGCATTGAGGGTGGCCTGAAGCATTTCAAAACGTGGCTGCAGAGCGACCAGCGCATGGGTCAAATCCAGCATGGCTTTTAATAGGTGTTCGGCGGTTACATCAGTGTTTCCGTCCCCTGCTGTTTTCTCCGTTGGCTGGAGATCATGGGCGGGCGTTTGAACCAGATGTGGCCCTTTGTGACGTTGTCCTGACGAAGAGTTGCTGGAAATCTGCCTTCCTCCACTGCTCTCTGTTTTGGTCGCTGGTGCTCCGTGCTGGGGTTAATTCCAGCCTGATTCAACCCCCTGTGTTTTGTTTCCTGTTCCTGTGTCTCTGTCTGTTCCTATGCCTGAGTCTATGTCCGTGCCTTCGCATGTGCCAGTGCCTGTTTGGGTACTTGTTGCCATTGGTAATACAGAGTGCCTGATGCTGACACGCTCACGGGACGGACATCAGGCCGAGTTGTGAATATTCTCGCCTAAATCTGTTGCTGGTAGAGGTGCATTTCAAGATGGGAAGCCGGTCAGGATCAATTTGGGGTTTGTCTTCGGTTAGAGGTGGTCTGGGGTGGCAGGTTTTGCCATGAATAATGGGTGATAAAGTGGTTGCCTCATCGGTAACAGGCCTTATTCTATTGTTCCCATTACAGACTGCTGTTACTTGATTCGCTGCTTTTGGGATTAGAATAAACACTATAGGTGTATTTATGGCTTAGATTAAATCCTATTTATACTACATTGAATAATTGGTTAAAATAAGTTTATTATAATATAATTGAATATTAATAGTGTATTTAATAATAAGGAACATATTTTTTCTTCCATGCTTCCCAGTAATATCAAAAATATAAACAATAATTGTATAAATATGAGTAATCAAAATTATCATAAAGATAAGCTGCGTTTGCCAACCGTGAAACTGCCTGCCCGAGAGGCTACCATCATGGAAGATGTGGATGTGTTGGTGGTCGGGGGAGGCCCGGCAGGAATTGGAGCTGCTCTGGGGGCGGCCTGGGCAGGGGCACCCAAAGTGATGCTGGTAGAGAGGTATGGCTTTCTGGGGGGTAATGCTACAGCCGCGCTGGTGATGCCTTTGATGTCGTTTTATGCGGAGAAGGATTGTGGCGGGGCTGGTGCGGGTAACGCTGGTGGTTACAGTGCTGAAGAGACTCAGGAAAGATCTTGTGGTTTCCACTCCTGTCTTCCTTCTGATCATGGCCCTGGACGCCCTGTCATCGGGGGAGCAATCCAAAAGCTGATTGACCGGTTGGTCGCAGCTGGGGGAGCTAAAGGTCCGTCACTCCAGACAGGCTATGTTACCTTATTCGATCCGGAAGTTCTGAAAATGGTTGCCATGGAAATGCTGGATGAAGCAGGTGTGCAGTTCTTGATGCACGCCTTTGCCAGCGGGGTTGTTCGTACCAGCGGGGGACGCGTGGACGGCGTAGTATTTGAGACTAAATCAGGGCCGGTGGTAGTCCGGGCTTCTATGATAGTGGATGCGACTGGGGATGGTGATGTGGCAGCCCAGGCCGGCGCTCGATTCCAGGTCGGCCGTACTGAGGATGGTATGGTGCAGCCAATGACCCTGATGTTCAGGATGGCGGATTTTCAGCTTCACCGATTCAGTGAATATGTTTCGGCCAATCCAGATCAGTGGCAGGGGGTGCAAGGATTAAAGGAGCTGGTGAAACAGGCTGTTGACGGGGGCGAGTTTCAGCTTCCAAGAGAGGATCTCCTCATATTTGACACTATGCGCTCGGGCCAGGTCAGCATCAATTCCACACGGGTGGGAGGTGGTGGCCTTGGAACAGATGTGCTTGATCTAACCCATGCGGAGCTGGTCGGTCGAAGGCAGATGCATCAGGTTGCTGCTTTCATGCGCAAGTATGTGCCGGGGTTTGAGAATGCTTTTATCAGTGACAGTGCAATGTCAATAGGTGTGCGAGAAACAAGGAGAGTTACCGGAGATTACTGCTTGACCGCTGATGACCTTCTCGCTGGCCGAAAGTTTGATGATGTGATCGCACGTAATTGTTACCCAATTGATATTCATGATCCATCTGGGAAAGGTACCACGCTGAAGAAGCTGCCGAGCACTTCAGGTTATGATATCCCCCTTGGATCTCTGCTTCCTGCCGGGCTGGAGAATGTGCTTGTCTCCGGGCGTTGCATCTCCGGTACCCATGAGGCCCATTCTTCGTACCGTGTCACTCCAGCATGTATGGCTACTGGACAGGCGGCGGGAGTGGCTGCTGCATTGGCGGCAAAGGCAGGGGTTGCTGATGTGCGCCAGGTGCCAGTTCGCCTTATCCAGAAAACTTTACTCAGCCAGGGAGCCATACTTCATGAGGAGAGTGACCAGTAGTAAGAGGAAAGTTGAAAGTTGAAAGAGGTTTGTGGGTAGCTCAGGGTCAGGGAGTACCGGCAGAGGGCGAGCGGCAAGGAGCAAGGGGCGAATTATTTATGGGCGAGGTAATGCACTAGATAATCCAGCAATAGCCCCTTCAATTGGTTGTACTTTTCATCCAGGTATTCGTGAAAGTGGCTCAATTGTTCCGGTGAAACCGTATCTGCGTTCTTCTCCAGGAACCCGGCCTGTTCACTTAAAAGCATGCCCCCCATGTTGGCAGCCGCCCCTTTGATACGGTGTGCCTGCTGTGAAATGAGCGAACGGTCATCTCGTTCAATGGCATCCTTTAATAGATTTAGCTGGGCAGGAGTGTCCTGGCAGAATATCTTGATCAATGATTCTGCAAAATTCGGATCGTTCATGGTTCTTTCTGTAAATGCTTCTTCATCAAAAACCATTGGACTTGGTACTCGCGCCTGAGCTCGCTCCAGGTTTAAGTTCAGCTCTCGTTCCTGTGTCAGGCGCTCCTTTTGGTATTCGGCCTCGGTTTGAAGAGACTGGTGACTGGGGATTATACTCTGACAGGGCCCTGCTGATGTGTGTCCCATGGCAACACCAGGACTGCCCCCTGAGGCGTCATCCGTCTTCCCCAATCTATTGCCACTCTCATCGCTATCTCTGTTATTGGGCGCATAGGGGTTCTGTCCATGGGCAGGGTCATGATCGTCAGCTTCATGGGGATTCTCTTCAGACTGTGATTGGCTGTCAGTCGGCTGATCTGTAAGCCATTGCTTCAAAACCTGTGCAAGGGTGATTGGTCTCACCGGTTTACTGACATAATCGTTCATGCCTGTTGCAAGGCACCTCTCTCTGTCTCCCTTCAGTGCATATGCGGTCATGGCGATGACTGGAACTTGGTGGTTCAGCACTTGGGAACATGGATCCCGGATAATTTTGGTAGCATCCAGGCCATTCATTTCTGGCATCTGCACATCCATCAGGACTAGATCATAATCAATGTTCTCCAAGGCCCGTACTGCCTCAAGACCATTGGTCACAGTATCAACACGGACTCCCATTTTGTTCAGCATCCCCTTGGCTACCAGTTGGTTCGTGTAGTTGTCCTCTACCAGCAGGACCCGTTTACGGGTCTCAGTAAGGTCTATGGTTTCACTGCCATGGTTTGCCCCTGCAGCACCCTTTATCCCTGCCTCTGTTTTCTCCCAGGTATCCCCTCCGCCCCCTGAACCGTCTGCCCTCACCCTCACAATCCC
>CAYZFJ010000146.1:0-8494 GCA_964477705.1 uncultured Myxococcia bacterium
ATCTCCACAAAGTCTGAGCCGCTGATTGAGAAGAAGGGGACACCAGCTTCGCCAGCAACGCTCCTGGCTAAGAGGGTCTTGCCTGTGCCGGGGGAACCCATAAGCAACACGCCCTTGGGAATCCTGCCTCCCAGACGGGTGAATTTCTTAGGATCTTTAAGGAACTCGACTATCTCACGCAGCTCATCCTTAGCCTCGTCAATACCCGCAATATCAGCGAAGGTTACTTTCTTCGACTGCTCAGTAAGCAGCCTGGCCTTGCTTTTACCAAATGACATGGCCTTGCCGCCACCGGATTGCAGTTGTTTCATGAAAAAGAAGAACAACCCAAGGAGTAGTAACATGGGCAGCCAAGTGGCAAGAATGGTCTGGAAGACGGATGACTTCTCTTCCATATTGTATTTCAGATCAACCTTGCCTGATATCAATTCTTTCCTGAGGTCTTCATCAACTGGGCCAACGGTGGTAAACTCTATCGCCTTACCATCCTCTGCCTTCATCTTTCCTGTGATGACCTCACCATTCACCAACACTTCGGTCACTGCGCCACGCTGGGTGCCGGCTATAAATTCCCCGTAGGAAATCTCATCATTGCCCTTTCGGGCGAACGCAGAAAACCGCCAGATGCTCACAAACATCAAGATCAGTAATATCCATAAAATTATTGTCTTATGGGATTGTTTCAACGGATGCCTCTCTCCAGGAACTTGTATTTAACCGCATTCCCTGCAACTGGGCTTGCTGCAGCCACCGCCACTGCTGACTCTGCATGAATAATGCGGATGAAAAAATTTTGCCTGTATTCCATCAGTCGGATTCGGACTCTCAAGTGTACCACCTGAACGCCCGTCATTAAAGCAGAACTCGAACCGTCTTGCTATGCCTGGCAAATATTATCCGGTTCAATTTCAAACTACAGTTTAACAATGATTCAAAAGAACACAATCACCGTAATGTTGATCATGCACAGGAAAAAGAGTTACCACCATAATCACGATGACCAGTGTGCTCTAGCAGGGAGATCACCAGAGCGAGTTCATCTGACTCCCCGGAGCTGCCCAAAGGAGCACGTTGGGAGCGCCTGATCCCTCCCAGCCAGAGAATACCTCCCTGATCCTCAACAACAGGCACCAGGGGGCGCAACGAGAACGGCACCTTTCGATCGATAAAAATCTTTTTCACCTTGCTGGTGCCAGGACCACCAAAAGGATGCATTACATCCCCATGGCTCCATGATCTGATACAAATGGGAAAGACCAGGTTTGACAAAGAAAATGCCACTATTTGATCCTCGTCCAGAGAACATCTATCCACTTGCCCAACGGATTTGATCTCCATGTGCAGGAATTTGCCGCCCCATTGAACAATCCGGGTCGGCATCCCTGCAAAGTCTTCAACTTGCAGGGTAATCTGGTCTAAAGCTTGAGGAGCAATCAGTTGTCCAACTCTCCTCCCCTTGCTACTGGAACCAATTCTCCCTGGTGGCAGAGCCTCCCAATCTGACTGAGGGCAATCCCCACCATTCCCAGAACTTCCTGCCAACAGCTCAGCAGGACCAATCCTCAGGCTGGAGTATTCTTTAATCGCTACCAGCCCTCCCGGCAAGGGGAACCATGCATGGGATCCATTTTTTCTTGACACCAGTTCGCATAATCTATGCCAGTGGACCCTCCCCATGGGTGGATCGAACCCGGCAGACTTCAGACGCACTTTGATGGCTCTTACCACACCAGCCTGGGGCAAATTCTGGAGCTCATCCACGTCTAACTCCACCAACGCCACCAGATCGTCTTCCGGCTCCCTCTTCTCTGCCTGCTCCCGCACCTCTACCCCTCGGTTTAGAGCCAGGAGCCCCTCGATGACATCATTCTCATCAGCCAGATTGGCAGCCACCCTTGCGATGGTCTTCTCAATGGATGGGTTAAAGGATTCCCGGAGCATTGGCATCAGCTTGTGCCTGATCCTGTTTCTGGTAATCCTTTCATCTCCGTTGGTGACATCTTCAAGGTAGTCTATTCCACGCTCACCAAGCCACCCTTCGATGTCTTGCCTGATGATGCCAAGTATAGGCCTTAATACTGGCACAGGTGCAATCCCGGTTTGTACAGGCCTGATACCGCACAATCCCTGCAGAGAAGCGCCCCGCATAAGGCGCATAAGCAGAGTCTCGGCCTGGTCCGAAGCATTATGCCCCGTAGCGATGAAATCTGCGCCTGACTCAGTGGCTATTTGACCTAAAAGCCCATAACGAAGATCACGGGCAGCCCCCTCCAGGCCAGTCTGTCCAATGGTGCCTCGGGGTATGATCCCCGTGTGAAACTCAACCCCCAGAGATTCAGCCATGGAAGCAACCCATCTGGCGTCATCTCCGCTCTCTCTCCTGATTCCATGATCAATGTGAGCTATGGCAACCTTAAAACGACGACTATCGGTCGAGATAAGCAATAGTACATGAGCCAGAAAGACCGAGTCAGCACCACCAGAAACAGCTACCAGGATTTTACTGCCTGTGCATTCCACGCCAACCTGCTTAAACAGTGCGTCTCTTACCTCGCAAACAAGTTTATCTTCCAGCAATTTCATCGGATTCATTCAATAAATCAATCGCTCGCTAAAGTGCCCCACTTCTAATAACAGCAGGTGTTTCTCCTGTTCCTGCTGCAACTTGAGAGCACGCCATACCGTATGTGTGTTCGGTTAAGCTTCAATTCCATGCTACCAAGCCCTCAAACCACCACCTCCTCCCTCCCACCCAATACCTCCCTCCCAACGCCTGTAGGGGCACGGCATGCCGTGCCCTTCGTTAGCGGTGCACCCAACCAGCCCAAACGATTCTTGGAAATTAGTCTGCCTTAAAAAAACACGTATGCAGCATGCACCCACCCCTACGCGGCAGGGGAAGAGGAAACCAGCCCCCTGATGCCAACCATGCCGCCCCCCCCCTGGAATTTTTATAACCTGCAGTTAAAGCTTCTATTCCTGAAGATCATGAAAAAGCTCATCGAACCATTAAATCATCAGGTGTTTGAGTGTCGCCAACCTCCCAACAGGAGAACAACTTCACAAACAGAAAAGCACCAATGCCCGCACATGATTTTGCGTATTCCAAATTAAACTGCACACAAGTTGTGCAATACCACGACATTTGTGTTATCAATAAATTAACACGGGTGCGTTGTAAACCAACCAGGTCATGGTTGGCGTGTTAATTAATCCCACAGCAAGAAGTCTGAGCGGGCCAATCCCCGTTGAGGTACGTCATAAATGTGGCCAAGTCGGTTTTTCCTTGACTGACCAAGAAAAATACGACTATTCTTATTGTTTCAATCCGTGTTTGGAAAGGAATTTGGCCTTGGGCGCTACAGTGCGAAAATTATTACGTGTTGCCATTGTATGGAATGGGAACATTCTAGGTGACAAAGTCTTCGATAAACCCACAAAGGTAACCGTTGGTGAATCTCCGAAAAGCCATCTGGTTGTGCCGGGACTCGGCGATAGCTTCACCCTGTTTGACTTTGATGGAAACAGCCTGAGCTTAAATCTCAGCAACGCCATGACCGGCAAAAACACCATCAAAGGTAATTCAATAGACATCAGCAAACAGCTTGGCGGCAAGGCTAATACAGTTATTTCTGTAGACACCGACGACTATGGCCTGATTAAGCTGGGAGAAATCGGACTGTTCTGGCAGTTTATGGTCCAGGACGAAAAAGTCCCGGTTACCCCCTTCTCCAAGCGCATTGACTTGCCGATGGCGGTTATCTTTGCCATTGCCACCGTGGTTCACCTCTCCTTCCTGTTCATTACCGGGTTTATGTTTGAGGACAACCCGGAGTTGAAGCAGGTGGCCATGCCGGACCGTTTTGTCAGGTTTATTGTTGAGCGACCTAAAGACGAGAAGATTGAGAAGATTGTGGATGTTGAGCTCCAGGTGACTGATGATCCCAACGTTTCGAAGGCTCCTCCTGGACCCAAGTCAAACATTCCCGACGATCGGAAGATGTCCGATAAGGTCAAGAATGTGGGTATCCACAAGGCGCTCGGTTCAAACCTCATGTCCAAAGGAGCGTTGGCTGATATCTTCGGTGACAGGACAAGCTTCGACTCCCGTCTCGCAGTAGCAATGGACGCACAGGGTGAGCATGGAACCCTTGGGATGGGTTCCGGTGGCCTGGGCCTCAGGGGCGGCGGTGGCGGAGGTGCTGGTTTTGGCAGGCTGCAGGGCATGGGTTCCCTGGGCGGAAGTGGCGGCGGTGGCGTTGGTGTAGAGATGGGTGGCAGGGGCAAAGCCAAGGTAAGTGCCAACCTGAAGCGTGGAAATGCAGAAACTGCCGGTTTCTGTGCCCCCGCAGATATCCAGCGGGTGGTCCAGCAGCGTTCCGCCGGCATCAAGTTCTGTTTTGAGAAAGAGCTGCAGCGGGATCCTTCCCTTGGCGGTCAGGTTGTTCTCAACTGGGTAATCGCTCTTAACGGAACAGTTCAGAGCAGCGCTGTCGCCAGTACAACCCTGAACAACAAGAACGTTGAGCAGTGCATGCTGCAGCAGGTGCGAAGGTGGAGATTCAAGGAGCCTGATGGCGGTCTCTGCTCAGTCAACTATCCATTCGTTTTCAGCGGCTCCATGTAACATTATCTGCAATGGCTGACAGCCTTGCATTAAGATTGCTCCTTTTCTCCCCTTAATGTTTCATTCCATCAACCTCATTTACTTCCTATTCTTTTTCCACTCGCTGTCTCACACAACATGAGGGTTGCCACTCACCTGCTCTTCATTTCTGCATAATGCCAATTGGAGAATGACCATCAATAGTGATTGTGTTATCATGGGACACTTGTGAGGCGATTGACTCCTCAGGATGAAACAATAATGAACACTACCAATCCCAATACAAATCAAAATTCAAGCACTCAGAGCCCCTCTTCTGACAAAACATCCAACTCAACGAGAGGGCCAAAATTTTCACTAAAAAACTGGATACTCTTGGCCATGGTGATAGTGGGCGCCATCATTCTTTTGATGGCCATTATCAAGCCATCCACCAGCCGAAGCAACCTTGGCCTAGCCGAGTCCGCTGATTCCCAGGGCCCTGCTCAGGCAGATGACGCTCTAGACAATCAGAACACTGACCATGAGGGCACCGGCCAACTACACCAATCAGGCACAGGAATACAGAGAGTTAAGTTCTCTAGGGATCTTGCCGAAAAGGGTCTCTTATTCAAACCAAGTGACAAAGCCAGCTCTGGAAATACAAAAATCCGACAGATTGACCTGGTCAAAATGAGGGAATCAATTCGAACCAGGTCAGCACAGCGTGCCATCACCAGTGAAGGTGGGGATGGCAGCTCTGCTGATAGAACTAAAAAGGCAGGTGTTTCAGCTAGTACCAACACTGATACCAACATTGCCACCACCACCACTTCCAACATCGGTAACAATGATGGCAATCCTGATCTGGAGGCTGGTGCTGACGGTAGTTCTGATGTTAGGAGCCAGAAGGATAAGCTGGGGAGGAGAAGCTTTCTCCAGATAAAGCAGAAGATGAGGCAAGCAAAACTGGCAAACCCTGACAAGGCTGCCCAGGAAGAGTGATATTACCGAAAAGATTACCTGTCGTTCAGACAGGAGAGACAGGCTAAAGACAACATGGAAGTCAGAGACCCGATCCACGGCTCCATAAAGCTGGAACCAGGTGAAATTAAAATTATCGATCACCCCCTCTTCCAGCGATTGCGTAACGTGCGTCAGCTTGGCTTTACTGACATGTCTTTTCCTGGAGCCACCCACAGCAGGTACAGCCACTCCCTTGGTACCATGGTAATGGCTCAACAGGCATTCGATGCTGCCTTAGGTGATGGGGATCTACTTGATCCAGGCACCCGCAATCGGTTCCGAAGATTAATCCGGCTTGCTGCCTGCCTCCATGATATTGGACACCCTCCCATGTCACACTGTGCCGAAGTGGCCCTGCCCTCCCTTGCAAAGCTTAATGTGAAGGCATATGAGCTTGGAGGGGCGAACGGGGGAACCGGTGCTGAAGCCAGCCGCGCAGACCGCACAGACCGCACAGATAGCGTAGATGGCTTAGTTAGCCCGATTGCATCCCATGAAGATATGGGTGTAAAGATTACCACTGAATCTAGCCTGGCTAATGTGATCCTGGCCAACTATCCTGATCTTGAACCCATACATATCGCCGCCCTTCTCAGCGACAAGGTGGTCCTCCATGATGATTTTTTCATTCATAAGGGTCTGGATTACCGCCATATATTGTCTCAATTGGTTTCCGGGGAGCTGGATGCCGACCGGATGGATTACCTGCAACGGGACTCCTACTATGCGGGCGTCGGTTATGGCAACTTCGACAAACGCTGGCTCATCTCTAATCTAACCAGCCACATCTCTGAAAATAGGGTTTATCTGGCAGTTTCAGACCGGGCTCTGTATGCTGTTGACGACTTTCTCATCGCCAGATACCACATGTTCCTGATGGTGTATTTCCACCAGCGCTCTGTAGCGTATGAAGAGATGCTGCGCCGGTACTTCGACGAAGATCCGACCGGATACTGCATCCCTGCCGATGTTGAACAATACAGCATCATTGACGACTTCCATCTGCACGCCCACCTGCGGACCTCTTCTAATGACTGGGCTCAACGTATTGTTGAGCGCCGTGTAATCAGACTGCTGGTTGAACGCCATGGTCATAAAGCGGAAGAGGAGATTGATAAGCTGAGTGAATTCCTGACCAGTCATGGTGTAGAGAACTATCCGGTCACATCACGGGGGGTAATGAGCAAGTATATGCTGGGAGGGGAACGGAGCAAATCTCCCATATACGTGCTCCACAGGGATCTCTTTAGGGCTGACTATTTGCGTCCCTTGGAAGAGAGCACTGATCTTTTCGCAAAATATGGTGAGCAGCGAAGTCTTGCCCGGCTCTATGTGAAGGATGAGTTCCTTGAACAGGCCAAGGCAGCGCTCGCTTCAGCCCAGCCAGACCTGGTGCCTAACCACAGCTAAGGCCCATGGCACAAATTTTATCATCAAGCATACCCCATCGCTGCAGAGTGGTTGTTTGGATGAGGGGACGGCATGCCGTTCATCTACATCTGAGGTCAGGTATTTATTGAATAAGGTGGCAATATACTTCTGCTCAGGCTCCTAAGGCAAAATTATCCTGAACGGTTATTACTGAATTGCAGTGCACATGAGGAATTAATGATTAAAGTGGTCATTCCGGTTGATCTGATGGTTAATTATACCGGCATCGGAGAGTGGAATTGTTTATCAGACGAGAGCGGAAGCAACTGAACCTGGGCCGACTGTTTGGATTTCCAATCCATATCGACTTTTCGCTTATCCTATTACTTGGATTACTAGCCCTTCTTGGTGGCAACAGCTTCGGGATCACCGGACTGATCCTGGCTGTGTTCCTATTTGGCTCGGTACTGCTCCATGAACTTGGTCACTCACTGGTAGCCCGACGGCTGGGCATTCCCATCTCTGGTATAACGCTCTATCCATTTGGCGGAATGGCCAGGATGACCAGGATGCCTGATTCACCTAAAGACGAGATCCTCATCTCCGCAGCAGGACCCGTCACCAGCATATTAGCGTTCCTATTCTTCTCGTTCATCTCATGGCTTGTAATGGCAGGTTCTCCCATGGCCTTTGGTGCGGGTTACCTGGCTAAGGTGAATCTGGTTCTGGGCTTGTTTAATCTTGCGCCTGCTCTACCAATGGACGGCGGGCGCATTCTCCGGGCTATACTCTCTATCCGGCACGGATTCATCAAAGGAACTGTGATTGCCAGCAAGGTGGCTACTTATCTAGGGTTTGCCATGATCGGCGTCGCCCTCTTTATGGGGAACTTCTGGATGGTATTTATCGCAGCTATAGTGCTGATACTTGCCAGGAAAGAAGTGGCTATGACCAGGCTGGCCGGATACAGGGCCGGATACGGCAACACCTGGAGCAACGGAAGCAGGGAGCCATTTGAAGCATCCCAGAGCCAGCGGCAGTGGCAGGGACAGAGCTACTCAGACCCCAATTACAGCAACCGAGGGGAGAGTGGACCATTTGCTGGTTCCTGGTTTTGGCAATGGGTCAGTGGCAGCCATAACGAGAGCAGCAATTGGCAATCATCCGCCAATACCAGTAACATGAGAGGTTCAGCCACAGTCAGTGAGTGCGAACAGCGTGATCACAGCAATCCCCATGCTGGTAAATACGGAGGCTCCTCACCCGCATCTGCTACTGCATCTACATCAGCGTCAGCCTCTGGTGCAGATTCTGTATATAATTCAGGGGACAGTTCCCGTAACGCACCAGGTCAATCGACAACCAACGACGGGCCAAGCGGTAACGCACGGAACAAGCCATATACCATCCTGCATAACCCGGATGGCTCTATCATACTCAACGTCACTGAATAGTCGCTCCACACAAGCCCAAGACCTCCCTCCCAACGCACGTAGGGGCACGGCATGCCGT
>CAYZFJ010000147.1:0-8484 GCA_964477705.1 uncultured Myxococcia bacterium
CGGAAGATGCCACCAACAAGTCCATGGTGATTAAGTCCGTGAACGAAGAGATCGCCACCGTGGACGAGAACCTCCAGGTGACAGCACTTGCACCGGGAAAGACCGCCATCATTGCTACAGCGGTAGATGGGCTGATCACCGCAATTGCCGTAGTGGACGTGATTGACCGGGAATAGGCCTTGCCTCTCAGCGATTTCCTGCCCCACGGGCCATTACCCCCCAATCAGAAACTGAGCGGTTCTCCAATGACAAGATAAATGGCTTTGGCAGTTCGGTTCAGTTTGTTGTAAGCTCAATGTAATTTTGTCATTTTCGGTAATTTCTTGTGCACACGTGGGTAAGTTCGAAGTGAATCGATCCAATCCGCCAGCCATTGCCAAACGCCACCCATGGCCTACTCCCGTTCCCTCACTGGAGGCAGCGGATCAGACCGTTGTGCCGGCCGATGCTCAGGTGCTGCCCCAAGTTCAAGCTCACATACAGACAGAATCAGAGCCAGGGGCGCAGGTAGGGGCGCAGGTAAGGTCATTTGACTTCCCCCCTTTAGAAGATCACCGCCCCTCAAACAAACGGAGCAAAAAAATACGAAAACTTGAATGGCCTGAAATTCTGGCACTGCTACAGGTGGCTCTCGCTCCAATTCTCCTCGGCTCAGTACATGATTTTGTAGTGCTCATCCATGGATTGATTGCTGTTACGGTGCTATTTGGGGTTGTACGTCAACTTTCAACAAACCAGCCATCCCATTCTCCCAGAGGTAAAAGTTGGCTGATTAAAAAGAGGGTGTGGTTCGGGTTGACCGGACTCGGTCTGAGTGTGGCAGTTATCTGGACCGGAATACAGCTTGTTCCCCTGCCCCAATTGGTGAGAGAGGCACTCTCCCCCGCTGCCACTCAATTGGTTAGCTTCAGCCAAGTTGGAGCTCCCAATGCAGCTTCTGGCGGATGGTTTCCGCTCAGCCTGGGCTGGCCAGCGACCTTACTGGAGCTGATCAAATACAGCAGTTACCTGTGTTTATTTCTCGCCTTTGCCAATGGATTCCGCATGGGGTGGTCCCGCCGCAAACTGGCCATTACTCTACTCGTCACCGGGGTGTTTATAACTATTACAGGTATGGGCCACTGGCTCTGGGGAAGTGAGAGCTGGTTTGGTTTCTACAATCCACTGCATACGGACAGCTCACCCGGTTTAAGAGGCTCATTCATTAATCCCAACCATCAGGCAGCTTTTCTGGGCTTGTGCACCCTTATCGGAATAGGGCTGTTTACAGGGGAACGGGGGTGGACAGGACGCCGCGGCTTAATACTGACCGGCTCCATGATCTGCCTGGCAGGCTCTCTGGCTATGGTGTCTAGGGCGGCTCAGGTGGCTCTGATTACATCACTGCTTCTTCTCCTGTTTCTCTTGCGTCGAAAAAACAATGTCCAGGGCAACCGGAGCAAGTTGCTCATACCCTTGCTTGCCGGACTGTCGTTCATAACCATCGTCTTCAGCATCTGGATATTTGCGCAGCCGATGCAAACGGAATGGAACGGCACAAATTTAGAGCTCAACAATTTCCACTCGACAGCTACCCTTGACGTCACCACCACCTCAACCACAATTGCAGCTTCAGACCCCACTTCCACATCTACCACCAACTCCAACTCCAACTCCAACGCCAACTCCAACTTCAGCTTCTCCGAGCGGTCCAAGTTGACCCTCTGGAAAGAGCTGGGACCATCCATGCTCGCAGACTATGGGCTGGTGGGCGCAGGGCGTGGGGTAGGCAGGGCTATATACCGCCAATATCTAACCCACCCACTTCCGGGGCACTTTCCTTACATGGAGAATCTCTATCTGCAGATGGGGATCGAATGGGGCATCCCGGTTTCGCTTGCCATAATCATCATGCTTGTGCTCGGCAACATTCAGGGCATCAGGCTCTCCGAGCCTACTGGAATCAAGGTAGGCAGCTTCTGCGCCCTCATCTTTCTTGCCCTGCAAAACATTTTTGATTTCAACCTGGAATTCCAAGGCACAGCCATCCCCGCAACAGCACTGCTGGCAGCAGTCTCCGCATACCAGCCCAAACAGAAAAGGGGCCCAAAACAGCCTCTGGGCGTCTCTCTGCCCATTGCTGTTCCACTATTCGGATTACTCGCTGTTGTCATGGTTTCCGGTTCTGCTCTGTGGCTGCATCAGGGCAACCACAACACCGCCACCCTGGTCACCAAACCATCAACAGACACACGCCAGTTGCTCTACCCAGCCCCCCACACCCTCCAGGCAACGGAGGAGATAATCCGCCGATGGCCAACCGATGCCACTGCCATGCGGTTAGCAGCTTGGGCACACATGCAGTCTACGCCGCCCGATCTGGTCAGAGCCATGGGCATGATTAACAAGAGCCTTTACTTTGATCCATGGTCCTGGGAGAGTCACCTGATCGTGGCCCGTATTCTGGAACACCACGGAAACAATGACCAGGCAACCATAGAATACAAACTTGCCCTCCAGTTAGCTCCTGAGCACACACGTGAAATCCTGAAACAAATGTCTGCATCCCCAGCCTTATTGGCGCGCCGCTCACCACCAGCACCACCAGCACCGCTACCAACACCACAATCAGCACCATCACCACCGTCAACACAGCTCCCCCCCAGACAAGATAGCTCCATTTACGAACTGATGGGGATGGTATCCCAAACAGAGATCGGGCTACAGCAGTTGGCTGAGCAAATGTCCGACGAAGGGAGATGGGAAGAAGCGTCTCTGGTCTGGGAGCAGGTAGCGGTACTGGATCTAAATCAGGAAACCGGGTTCAGACAGGCAGTACATTTTGCACTCAAACTTCCCGACCCCACCCTTCTGGTGCGCATAGCAACAAATTGGGCAGAGTCTGCACCGAACCACTGGGAACCCCATCGGGCACTGGGTGCTGGCTTATCCAGGGACGGCCAACTTCAACAAGCGGCAGCCTCTTATGGTAAAGCCATCAAACTTTACCCATCATCACTGGAACTCCACGTGGCTCGCCTGAGGGTGCTGCAGGAGCTAGGTAATGAGAAGCAACTGGATGAAGCCCTGAGCTTGCTGCAGATCCATGGGGGGAATAATCCCGCATGGCGGGGGGAATCATACCGGCACAAGGCGATTCGTGCAGAAAAGAACAATAATATTAAGTTGGCCTTGTTGATGTACCGTAATGCCTATCAGTTCAACCCAACAGATCATCAAATCATTAACCAGTTGGGGACTTTGCTGGAGCGTTCCGGACTTGCCCAGGAAGCACGCAGCTTCTACGAGACCGCAGAAGCTTATCTGGCCACCAGTTCTAACAATAGAGGCAACCAACTGGAGCAGCAGACCGAGCAGTTCAGGAAAACCCTCCAATCCAGGATATTAAAACTGGGCATAAAGGAATAAGTTGTCTTACAGGCCCCCCCACTCTTCCCCCAACACATCCCACCCACCCAATACATGTAGGGGCGCGTGCATGCCGTGCCCTTCGTCAGCGGTGCACCCAATCCGCCCAACCATTTTTTGAATTTACACGGTCTTAAACGAACACGTGGTTCATCACCCACAGGCCAAGGCAAAACCCTTGAAAAGCTGAACACAAGATCGTATAGATCGACGAATGAGATACGACTGCCCCAATACAGAATCAGCCGCTTCCCCCAATGCTTCCAGGGGCAGACTCTTACTGGTTGCCACCACGTATGCACTCTGGGCAGGCCTTTGTCATTGGGGCTGCACGGGGGAAATCCCAACCCTGGCTGCCGCACATAACACCATTCAATTAACATATACCGCTACTGAAGATGACAATGGTATCGGCAGTGGCAACGACCATGGCAACGGCAGCAGAAACAACAATGGCAACATCGATTACGAGTTTAATCATAAAGATTATGTAATCGAATTTGAGCCCATGGAGCTCTCCCTTGGTGAAAACCACTACCCGTCATCATCAGTTCTATCATTCATGCCCAACACTGAACCCACCTATTCTCTGATGGAGGATTTCATCCCCGACGACCAACGCCAGTATCCTGCGGTCTGGCAAGCAAATTCACTGAACATCAAACCCAAGTCAGAGTTTTCCTTTGCCTGGCCAATGACGAATATCGCCATCAACTCCCACTATGGCTTCAGACACCACCCAATCAGAAAGAGATACATTTTTCACAAGGGAGTGGATTTTGACGGAGAGAGAGGAGAGGCTATCCTGACCATCGGACCGGGGAGGGTCACATTTGCAGGCTGGTCTGATCCTGGATGTGGTTACAAGGTCACTATCGACCATCCAGCCAACTACCGGAGCGTTTACTGCCACCTCTCAGCAGTGCTGGTGGAATCAGGCATGTACATCAACAAGGGCTCTATGATTGGGCTGGTGGGCAGCACTGGCAGCAGCACAGGCAATCACCTTCACCTGGAGATTCACAGGCAGGGACACAGCTTCAACCCGCTACGTATCCTGCGCAAAGGACTGGTTGTAGATTACGAGACGCTACCAGGAAGAGAGTAGTCCTGTCCTGCTCAGGGCGTCGAAGAGGACTATGTTCACCGAATTGGACAGGTTGAGAGACCTGATCTTGCCATTAGTGGGAATCCTGAGCATGAGGGGATCGTATCGTTCCCTGAACCATTGGGGAAACCCAGTGGATTCTCGTCCAAAAACCAGATAATCATCGGGGCCATAAGTTTCTTCGTTATACGGACGGGAACCATGGGATGAAAACGGGTGCAGAACCACACCCTCATCAGACTGGGCTCCCAGAAAAGCCTCCCAGTCCTCATGAACCACCAGGTTCACATCTTTCCAATAGTCCAGACCAGCCCGTTTCAGATACCTGTCCGCAAGAGAATAGCCCAGGGGCTTGATCAGATGAAGCACAGTATCAGTACCAGCGCAGGTTCTGGCGATGGTCCCTGTGTTTTGGGGAATTTCGGGATAGAGCAATACCACATTCATGAGCGTGGTATATATCGAAATGGACTGAAGATTGCAAGAAGATGGTGAGATGCCGATTCCCATCACTGGAAGCAAGATATCCTGTCCACGAATCTCCTCTCAGAGCACATGCTTCCAAACCCAGCGTGCTCCTTTGCATCGTATTCTTAGCGCATTCGTGTGAGACATACCCCCATATGTGGTGTGGAATTTATTGAAGTTCAGCAAGAAGAGACTCAATCTGGGCCCTCAGCTCAGTCTTCTTTCCCGAATATTCCATGGCATCCTTGGCCAGGGCCTTAGCCTGGGTCAGGTCCTCGATGTTCCTGTAAGCGATAGCAGCATTGAGCAGGACCGCCGGATCACGGGGATTCCTTGCCACCGCCACATCCAGATTCTCCCGAGCGTACTGCCACCGACCATTCTTCAAGGCCACCACTGCACGACCATTGTAACTCTCCCATTGATTGGGGTTTACGATAAGGGAGCGTTCAAAGCTCTCCTGGGCATCATCCAGCCTGCCGCTTCGGAGTTGAACAGTCCCCAGCGAAAACCATGCTTTCCAATCCTCGGGGTCAATCTCCACTGCCCTCTTCAAATGGAATATAGCCTCGTCGTAATCGCCCAACTTGGCATACCAGGTGGCAACCTCCTCATGGGCATCACGATCGTCTGAAAGATTATCGACGAGCCAGTCCAACCCTCTCCGAGCCACCTCAGACATTTTTGCTCTCACCGCTGCATCTACCAAAGACCTGAACACGCTGGGCGAACGGACTGAATCGGACACACCCTCCAGTCTGGACACAAGTTCATCGGTGCGGCCTGCCATGACAAATGCCTCAACCAGGTCCGGATAAGCATCAAAGTAATCAATCTTGAGTCTGATTGCTTCCAGGAGATGGTCGATGGCATCATCAACCTTACCTTCCCCCTCAAGGAGCACCACCCCAAGCCCATGCTGATACCTGGGCAGGTCCGGTCTGGCAGACACAGCAATGCGCATCTCCACTTCCGCCTCCAGGTTGCGGCCTATCCCATTCAGAATCAGCCCCCGGTAATACCGGATATCTGGCAGCTCTACCCCTTTCTGAAAGGCCCGCTCCACCCAGTCGAATCCATTGTCATAATCACCCAGATGATAATAGGCTGCTCCCAGCAAGCATGCTGCTTCAGGATCAGAAGGATCCAGTTGGGTGGCTTGAGCAAAGTGGTCTCGGGCCGCCTGGAAGTCTTTTCGAGCCATGGCCACTTTTCCAAGGCCGGATGCACCCAAAGCAGGGTTAACCTTATGAATCCGGTGGTACAAATCCGCAGCTCCGGGTAAATCACCTTCTTCCATTAAGGAATGGGCTTGAGCGATGGCTGCATTAAGTTCTATCTCTATTTTTCGCATCTGGATTCCTTCCTGGTCATGGCATGATTGGCCAGTTTCAGCTTTCCATGGGCAATAAGGGGTCAAATGGTTAAATGAATTCTCCCGAGGCAGATTGCAAGGCAGCACAGAGACCAAGTGGAAGAGAAAATATAAATCTCCCATAAAAGAAGAGCGAAAATGGAGACAAACATAGAACTGGCAGGAGGAGCTCAATGAGGCTTACACTGGAAGGGACCAATAAGTGAGCGAGTGAGCGAGTGAGCGAGTGAGCACGTTGGCAGGAACCAACAAGTGAGCAAGTTGGAAGGTAGTCAGCTAACCGTGGCATCCGAATCAGCCACACTTTGGCTGGAGCTGCATAGAGCCCTGAACAGAACCCACCCCCTTAATATCTCATCATCGGACTCCCCCGACTCCCCGCCAGTTAAACCATCCAGCATCATACCATCAGGCTGATAAGACCAGTCGATACCCGAAAGGACTGTTTCCCATTCATCATCTAATTGGTCTCCACCTGCTACCAATATCCTACAGCAAGCCAGACAATCCAACCTGAACCGACCAACCATCTCTACGGTTGAGCCAGCAGCAACAGGCGGCAGAAGCTCCCCCCCCCTGTAGGAGACGAAATCATCTAAAATGGACTGCCTGCCCAGAGCACCAACCATGCTGTCATGGCAATCACTGGACATCACATTATCGCACCTGGGTTTTTTGGCTTTGACAGTCTCATCTTCATAACCAACAATATTCATTTTCAGACCTCATCCAGCATTAAGTATCAAGCCAAATTCATTCACAGCAGAAACCAAAAATCAAAACGTGTTTGAGCACAAATTCTAAATGCAACCTATTTACAGTAACATTTCCTCAATTATGATTCGAACTCTATGTGTGAAATAAGATTCTAATAGGAAAAAAACAGATGTAAAAGATTATTTTGGGGAATTGCAAAAAAGTGCAGTTCCCGTGCTCGCGTCTTTTTTTTCCAACTGCAAGTCTTGGCAGGCAACTTTAAGCTCCCCAATATTACCTCAAGAATTGTCATCGGACTTGGAGCACCACATGGGCCAGCTACTGAAGCGCCTCTCTCAAACCCTGCAACTCTCTCAACTCCAGTGCCCATACATATACAAAATGAAATCTGTGCTCCCCAAATCCGTCATGGCTGTAAGCAACACCCCGATTACAATTAATCGATGCATTTTTAAGACGACAGGAGGAGAGTGCGAATGTTGACTGACTTAACCCGGCCCCCTGTTTTTGCAGAGCGAGGCTGGTACCCCAACGACGTAGAAACCCTTAACCTTCTACTTGACGAATTGCTTGTTCCAGTCCTTGAACCTGTAAAAGCCAGAGCAGTAATTGCACCCCATGCCGGATACAAATACAGCGGCGCAGTTGCAGGGCAGGTATTTGCTGCAGTAGATGTACCCAAATCTGCAATCCTTCTGGGCCCGGCCCATTCCTGGATTGGTTCCAGGTTCGCCATCATGACCGAAGGGTCCTGGGAACTGCCCATGGGAACAGTCCCCATTCATGAAGAGCTCGCCGCCCTGCTCCAATCCCGTTTCCCATCACTACACCACGATGTGGAAGCACACCACGCTGAGCACGCTCTGGAGCTTCAGCTTCCATTCCTGCTTCGAAGACAGCCCGCTCTCCAGTTTGTCCCCATCAGACTGGGTGATATGACCTATGAGAAGTGCGAGGAGACCGGGCTTCTCCTGGCTGAGATTCTCAGGGAATTCAAGGAAGATGTTCTGATTGTGGTCTCGTCTGATATGCACCACCATGAGCAGAGCGACATCTCCCTGAAAGATTCAGTGGTTCAAGAAAAAGACGCCCTGGCAATTGCCCAGATGGAGCAGTTCAATCCGGCCGGGCTGTTCCAGGTAGTGCGTGAAGAAGAGATCTCCATGTGTGGAGTGGTTCCGGCGACCATTGCCATGATCGCAGCCCGAAATCTTGGAGCCACTCACTCCAAGGTGCTCGCCCACCGCACCTCAGCCGACATCACCGGAGACTATTCATACGTAGTCGGATATGCCGGTTGCATCATCTATTAAATCATAGAACAGCGGCAGACCTATTTGGTCCGATTAGTCTTGCCTTTGTTTAGGGCAGGAGCCCCCTCAACAGTCTTGCCTAGATAGGTGAGGGG
>CAYZFJ010000148.1:0-8426 GCA_964477705.1 uncultured Myxococcia bacterium
TAATTATTTTTTGCGGGCTAGATTCTGGTTATAGGCAGGAAGGGGTGCACCCAACCCTCCCCAAAAGATTTATACATAAACTGTCTTAAAAGAACACGTATGCGGCATGCAGTATGTATGTTTGGTTAACCTTCAATTCCATATCACCAAGCCCTTAAACGCCCCATCACTCTGTTACGATTTGGGCCTGGTGGCACACCTCCCACCCACCCAATACCTCCCTCCCAACACCTGTAGGTTTTGGGTTAGGGTTTGAGGGCACGGCGCTTCAGTTCGCTTCATTTCATTTTTGTCGAGCCGCAACCCAACATTCATAAATTTGGTGTATAGTGTTCAATATTTTAGCTCAGGTCCTCTTCACGGACTTAGACTCTGGTAAGGTAATTCATGCATCCATTTTTGAAACTGATGAACAAACGGGTGGTCGTTCTGGACGGGGCTATGGGCACCATGCTGGAGTCCCTGTTGCCCCCAGTGGACCGTGAATTTCCAGGGTTAATGGAGACCCTGGCGCTCACCAGCCCGGAGCTGGTCCGCCAGGTGCATGATGCCTATCTGGATGCTGGCGCTGACGGAGTAGAGACCAACACCTTCAGCGCCAACCGGTTCAAGCTTGCTGAGCACGGGGCAGCCCACCTGACAGCGACCATAAACCAGCAGGCAGCTCTCATCGCCAGGCAAGCATGTGATGCCGCATCGAAACGTGATGGTCGTCCCAGATTCGTGGTTGGTTCTATGGGGCCAACTGGCCATTTACCCTCAATGCCGGGAACCCGCAACTTACCTCACGACAACACTGGCAAACAACCCCCAGGGACCACGGTTACCCCAGAGCACCACCTTATTTATGCTGCCTATAGGGAACAAGCGGATGCCCTGATCGCTGGCGGGGTGGACGTGCTGCTGGTGGAGACTGGTCAGGACCTGCTGGAGATGTCTATTGCGGTTCGTGCTGCCCGGGAAGCTGCCCAAGTCGTTGTTGCAGCGCCCTACGCCCAGGGCCAGGGTCCCAATGTCCGGATCCCCATCATCGCCCAGGGGACCATCAATCAGGATGGTAGAATGCTGCTGGGCACTGAGCTCAGTGCTCTGGCAGTGGTTATGGAGAAGGCTGGCGCAGATGTGATTGGCCTTAATTGTGGCCTTGGACCAGTAGAGATGGAGAAGGCAATCGGGGAGTTGACCACTGTGGCTGAGCGGCCGGTCTCATGCCTTCCCAATGCTGGCCTGCCTGAAAACATTGATGGACGAGCTCTCTATGGTCTTCAGCCAGACCAGTTCGCCCAGACCGTGGTGGCTCTGGTTACCAAGTGGGGGATTAGGCTCACTGGCGGTTGCTGTGGCACTACCCCAGACCATATCCGTGAACTGGTAACCTTGCTGAAACGGCACCACCAGCCCATTTACCCACGGCCCAATCGCCGTCACTCTTCAGCCATGGTCTCGAGTCTGCTCAAGGCAGTCCCTCTCTCCTCTGAAACTGCTCGTCCCACCATTGTTGGCGAGAGGCTCAATGCCCACGGGAGCAAAGCCGCCCGCACCAGGATGGTTGACTACGACTGGGATGGTCTGGTTGATATGGGCGCCTCCCAGGTGGAGAACGGCGCCGCCATTTTGGATATCTGTGCTGCAGTGGACAGCGACAGCGCCGCAGAAGCACAGCGTATGGCCAGTATAGTGAAGGCCCTGCAGGGAGGCGGGGTCTCTGCTCCCCTGATGCTCGATTCAACGGACCCGAATGTGCTCGAAGCCGGTCTTGGTGCGACTTATGGGAAAGCAATCGTCAACTCTGTGAATCTGGAAGATGGGGGTCGCTCCCTGGATAGGGGAGCAGCGCTGGCAAAGAGATATGGTGCCGCCCTGGTGGCGTTGTGCATCGATGAAAAGGGCATGGCTGACACCTGCGAGCGAAAACTGGAGGTGGCCCACAAACTGGTGGACAGGCTTGTGGGTACACATGGCTTTGACCCAAGGGATATTGCCATTGACCTCCTGACTTTCAGCCTGGGAACAGGTGATCCCAAGCTGGCAGGGGCAGCGGCCGAGACCCTGCGGGCCATCTCACGCCTTAAGGCAGAGCTGCCACAGTGCCCAACCATACTTGGAGTCTCCAATGTGAGCTATGGGCTGCCTCTCGCTGCCAGGCGAGTCATGAACAGGACGTTCCTTGAATTGGCCGTGGATGCCGGGTTGGATATGGCCATCGTCAATCCAGCCGAGATGGGGCAGACAAATCTGGATGCTCTGCCCGACTCTGTGAGGGAAGATGCCCGTGCAGCAATTCAGGATGGTGATGGTGAGGCGATATTCCGTCTTGCTGAGTGGGCGGCCCAGCCTCGGGATTCTCAGCCTCGGGCCGCCACGGGATCTGCACCTGCAGCCGCACACGCACCAACGGCCCCTCCATCCTCCTTTGAGTCACGGGCAGATGCCAGTGAATTGGCAGGAGGAGAGGATCCCGCAGCCAAGGCTGGCCAGAACCTTGCCAGACATATTATCAGAGGGCAGGCTAGCGGCTTGGAAGAAGCCCTGAAAGCCGCCCTGTCCCATTATCACTCCGTACCTGAATTGCTCGATCGGGTGCTGCTCCCGGCCATGGTGGAGGTGGGCGAAAAGTTCGCCGCAGGGACCACCATTCTGCCCCTGGTGCTGCGCAGCGCCGATGTGATGAACAGGGCGGTGGCCATGCTCCAGGCTGGTGAACCTGCCTCCGGTGTGGGCGAAGGTGAGGGGGAGGGGGGCGGGGCTGGAGGCGGGGCTGTAGGAGTGGAGCATTCTGCTAGCAGGCAGCAGCGAGGCACTGTGGTGTTGGCTACTGTTCAGGGTGACGTGCATGACATTGGGAAGAACCTGGTAGGCGCCATCATGAGAGCTAATGGATTCAGGGTGGTAGATCTAGGTAAGCAGGTCCCTGCAGAGGCAATCGTACAGGCCGTCCGGGATGAACAAGCCCAGATCGTGGGGCTCTCTGCTCTCCTGGTGTCCACCTCACGGCAGATGGCAGTGGTGGTGGGGGCCCTGCATAAAGCTGAGTTAGACGTGCCTGTGCTACTAGGCGGGGCAGCGGTGAGCCCATCGTTCGCCTCCTCATGCCATTTTGGCGCCCAGACTGGAGAGGCCTATCCTGGAGGGGTGTTTTATTGTAAGGATGCTTTCGCAGGTCTTGAGATAGCCAGAAAGCTCGCCGGGCCAGGCAGGAGCGAAGCGGTAGAGGCCGTGCGCCTGGCTGCTGTTCAGGCATTGGCGGCAAGTGTGAAGAAGGCCGCTCTGCTGCCCGTGGCCTCTGGGGCTTCTGCGGTTGCGGAAGTAAAATCCCATGAGAGGAACGCTTGTACTGAAGCCTGTACCTGTTGCGGGGAACAGCCCGGGGTAGCATCGGGAGCCGTTGGGGCTACGGTGGTAGTTGCTGGAGAAGTTCTTGCGGATACTGTCGCTTCTTCTCCAGCCCCAGCTCCAGTCCCAGGCCCTGCCGGATCTCCATTAAACCGTGACCGCTTAACCTCGGCTCTGCAGCCCACTCGCACCACCTATCTTTATCCATCCATAGACGAGCTGGCCGAATACTATCTGGATTTGTCTGGCATGTTCAAACCTGGACGGGCTTTGCGGGCGCCAGCAACTGTGTCTGCCATTGAATCCAGGTTGCTCCAGTCCGCTCAAGAGGAGCTGGATGCATATAAAGAACGCATGGAGACACTCCTTAAATCTGCGAGCGAGGAAGGACTTCATTGGCTACAGCCTATGGTGGCCATTCGAGTGGTTTGGTGCGTTCCTTCCCAGGATGGTGACCATTTGCAGGTCTACCCCATAGACGCTGAAAGTAGCGACCTTATGGAAGAATCATCCCTGGCTGAGTGGACCATACCTATGATGTTGCCTGTGGGCAGACTGGGCATTTCGGGTCAATCAACCCACTCAGACAACTCAGACCACTCAGACCATCCAGCTCAACAGAGCAAATCAGAGCTGCTTGATAAACGCATAAAATCGAGCCGAAGAGAGATTCCTAATCTCTGTGATTTGCTCTCCGGCAAAACCATGGTTTTTTCTGAGGAGCTTCTTCAGGATATTTCTGGTAATTCGGGTAGAGGTGGTGATGCTGTTGTTGTTGGCGGCGGTGATGGCATCAGCAGCAGCGGCAGCCGTGGTGATGGCGATCCAGCAATTGATCTCGCCAATGATAGCTTGACTAATCACCAGCCCTTACCGGGTAAGACGCCTCTCTCCTGTCCAGTGACCGTCGCTCACTCCAAAGCAGTGGCGGTGGAGTCCGTGGCTGCTGAGGGGCAGTCCTGCTCTTATGTCCCAAGCCAGGTAGCTCTCTGGATAGTAACCGTAGGTTCTGGGCCAGCAACAATGATTGATAGATTGACCAGGAAGGGAATGGCTGAGGAGGCCCTGTTGGTCCACTTGTTGGCGGCTGAGATGACTGAAGCACTTGCCCGTTTTGTTTCCAGTTTGGCTTCAATACCTGGATCGGGCGATAGCAACAGCACTACGGTCCGCCTCAGCCCTGGCTATGCAGCCTGGCCAGATATCAGTGCCCAGAACCTGTTGGTGCACTCCCTGGTTGACCCGGATGGAAAGCTAGGGGTGAAAGTAAGCTCCTCGTTTCAGCTTATTCCCGAATACAGCAGCACCGGCATTCTGGTACAGGTGAACAGGCGCATGCAAGCGCCAACGAACGCACCAATGCATACGAACATGCACAAGCACAAACCCTGAACTTGAGGCCATGGTGGTGGGAGGGCGGCTGGTGGGAGGGCGGCTGGAACTAGCCGGTAGTTACCCTGCGAGAGGCAATGCCTATTCTATTGCCTCCTTGCTATTTCCTTATATATAGAAGGTGTTCTGATCATGGATTCGCTTCAGAAAAATGCTTTTCTTACCCTTCTCGAAAAAGGCCCTGTCGTATTTGACGGGGCAATGGGAACCATGTTCTTTGACAGGGGTATCTTTATAAACAGGTGCTTTGATGAGCTGAACCTGGTTGAGCCACATGTGGTCAGGGGAATCCACCGTGAGTATGCCCTGGCCGGAGCTGACGTGCTGGAGACCAATACCTTCGGGGCTAACCGCTTCAAGCTGAAAGATCACGGTCTGGCAGACAAGCTGGAGGAGATTAATCGGAGAGGGGTGCTCCTCGCAAGAGAAGCCGCTGCTGGCACAGGAGCGCTTGTTGCTGGAGCAATTGGTCCCCTGTGTAAACGAATCGAACCATGGGGGCCCATCTCAATAGGTGAGTGCCGTGAGGCCTTCCGGGAACAGGCGGCAGCCTTGTTGGCGGGCGGGGTTGACCTGATCGTGCTTGAGACTTTCGGTAATCTCCAGGAGATAGGTGAGGCCATGGCAGGCGTCAAGGAGGCGATGGCAGCCGCCTCTCTGACCGGTCTGGTCTCAGCTCCAGTCCCAGTGGTGGCCCAGATGTCAATCAGTGAGGATGCCAACTCCCTATTTGGCACTGAACCCCAGGTCTGGGTCAACCGGCTTGATGCATGGGGCGCAGATGTGATTGGCATCAACTGTTCAGTGGGACCAAAGACTATGCTGGAGGTGCTGGAGCGGGTCAGGGGGTTCACAGACAAGCCCTTGTCAGTTCAGCCCATGGCTGGGCGACCTACCCAGGTGGATGGCAGGCTCCTTTATCTGTGCTCGCCTGATTATATCGCCACCTATGGACGCCGGTTCATCCAGGCTGGCGCCAGAGCGGTGGGCGGATGCTGTGGTACCACCCCTGAGCACATCAGGGTGCTTGCCCGGTCGGTGCGTCAGGCAAAGGGCATGGAGCATAAGGTTGCGGTTGAGAGCGTCCGGGAAGAGGTTCAGCCCCCAGTCGAGCTGGAAGAGGTACGCAAGCGGTCCGGGCTTGCAGAGAGGCTGGTCTCGGGTCAGTTTGTCGCTTCCTGTGAGCTGCTGCCCCCCCGAGGATGGGATTTGGCGCTCACCCTGGAGCGGGTGGAGGCCATCAAGAAAGCCGGATTCCATGCGGTCAATATCCCTGATGGCCCCAGGGCCTCGGCCAAGCTGGGCCCTATGGCCATGGCGGTCATGGTGCAGAACCAGTTGTCCATGGAGGCGGTGATGCACTTCGCCTGCCGGGACAGGAACCTGCTCGGTATGCAGAGCGACCTGCTTGGTGCCTATGCCCTCGGGCTCAGAAATCTGCTCCTTATCACTGGAGATCCTCCTGTTCTTGGTGACTACCCGGATGCCACCGCTGTCTTCGACATAGACAGCATCGGGCTTACCAACATGGTCCGCCAGCTTAATTCGGGCAAGGATCTGGGGGGGCGCTCCATCGGCAAGCCCACTGGATTCCTTATTGGCGTAGGAGCTAATCCCACAGCGGTGAACCCTGAACTGGAGCTGAAACGGTACTATTGGAAGGTGGATGCGGGTGCGGATTTCGCCATCACCCAACCTGTATTCGACGTGGAGCAGTTGGAGCGGTTCCTCGACAGGGTGGACGCTCTGAATATCAGGAAGATCCCGATTGTTGCCGGGATCTGGCCTGTGCAGAGCCTGCGGAACGCTGAATTCATGCGCAATGAGGTGCCCGGAGTCCATGTGCCTGATTCTGTGTTGCAACGGATGGCTGATGTGGCCGGTGATCCTGCCGGTGAGGTCAGGGTAGGGGTTGATATTGCTGTGGAGATACTGGTCAGGATCCATAAAAGAGTGCAGGGGGTACAGATTGCTGCCCCACTGAATCGTCATACGTCCGCCATAGATGTCCTCAATCGTTTCCTTGCCAAGGAAAATGTGACCCTGTAATTTTATGCCCATGAATACTAATCATCCGGATAACCCTGATTGCCTCGAGCACCCTAATTGCATGGAGCGCACCAATGTTGCCAATGGTGCAATTGACCTGGATCATCCGGACCATCCGGATCATCTGAGCAGCTCTCACTGCCCCCACAAGACCCAATGCCCCGGATGCCCGTTGATAGATCTGCCCTACCATGAGCAGCTTCATGCCAAGGCAGAGACGGTCCGAAAAGCATTTGAACCGTTCGGATTTATTGAGCAGTCCCAGATAGCAGAGAGTGTGGGAACCGATGAGCGGACTGAGTACCGCACCCGGGTCAAGTGGGTTGTGGATGGCAGGAAGGTTGGCCTCTATGGTCTTGACCATCAGGTGGTCGATACGTCCGATTGTGTGGTTGCTCCAGACGATGTGCGCCTATTGGCCCGGATCATTGTTGACTGTGCTGATGATGCTATCACTGGCAAATCGTGGGAGGGTGGGGGGGTGAATACAAGATGCAGACTGGCCGCATTGGATTTGAGGCATACTGCATCCGGTGAGATGACTGCGGTCCTGATTATAGAGGGACCATCCCGTGAAGAAGCCGAGCAGGCGGCTCAGGCTATCACCGTGTTAGTGCAATGGGAGATGGAGGAGGAGCAGGTGATAGAGCATGGTGAAGATGCGGTCAACCTGGTCGGAATGTCATGGA
This sequence comes from uncultured Myxococcia bacterium, assembly GCA_964477705.1. Classification (GTDB taxonomy): domain Bacteria; phylum Myxococcota_A; class JAVEVO01; order JAVEVO01; family CAYZFJ01; genus CAYZFJ01. The sequence goes on from CAYZFJ010000148.1 coordinate 7,464, forward strand.
GTTGGCGGCCCTCCAATGCTCCTACCACCCTTGGCGGCACCCCCGAGGAGCTTGGGGGAGAGTGTACCGTGGAAGACAGGATAGGGCTGGTACCTGCTTATTTTCCGCCGGGTTCTTTTTCTCAGGCACACAGGGGGCAGACTGCGGCACTCCAGAGAATCCTGCGTCAGCTATTTAGCGATGCATTAATACCTGACAAGGTCTGCTTGTACGACCTGTACGGAGGAACCGGAGGCCTCGGGTTTTCTCTGGCTCACATGGTTGGCAGGCTCATCACGGTCGAGTCCTATGGGCCATCTGCGGAAGCTGCCCGAAAGATGGCTGCCCGGCTTAATCTGACTAATGTGAATGTGCTCCATGGCGACACGGCACTGGCCCTTGAGGAGCTTGCCAGGAGGAGAGACCATGGTGGTGGTGGCGGGCGGGGAAAGAGAACAGATGCTGCAGGCAGCCAGAGGAGTGTTCCCACGGCTCTGCTCCTTGATCCGCCAAGAACTGGACTCTCAGCGAGAGCGATCAAAGGTATAATAAGGGCACTGCCTGATTATGTAATTTATGTGAGCTGTAATCCTCAGACTATGGCAAGGGATCTCTCCTTCCTGGTTAATCACGGGCTGGTAGTAGAGGGCTCCATAGTTCCCATAGATATGATCCCGGGGACCAATGGAGTGGAAGCCGTGGCTCTGCTCCGCCGCACCAGCCGGCAAGACCTGGATTACTCTCTCCTCCAGATGGAGGGCGGCAGAGAGGGAGAGCGGGGGAATGGGGAAGGGAATCAGCTCATCGCTGTAGACAAACCAGCGTTCATGCCTACCGTACCACACCCTGAGTGGCCTTGTTCTGCAGGTGGAATTCTGGCCCAGATTCATCCTGGGTATCACCCTGCCAATCGTCTGGATGAAGGGACATCGGGGCTGGTGCTGTTTTTCAACCCGGCAAAGTGGGCAGGAGATGCTCCCCTGG
>CAYZFJ010000149.1:0-8408 GCA_964477705.1 uncultured Myxococcia bacterium
AAGCTTTACGGCCAGTCTGCCTAACTGGATATCGCTGTGTTCCACCATGAACCTCCAGAAAATGAATTTGCAATCGAGGCTTGAATATTGCGAAAGCGCAGTTACTTTGATGCCATAATCGTATAAGCATTGTTCAATGACATTAATCACTATCGACAGATCTTTTTTTCATCAGATGAAAGCTCTGCACCATTGGTCCTTGCAGCAAGCCCCCAGTGGTGCTAAGTTGTGACAGACCAGTTATTCATCAGTTACAGGACAGTTACACGGACGATGGACTGATGGACCTGTTGAATTGATATGATGATAAGATTAAACAATTGGCTGGTAGCATCTGTTGCCCCAATATTAAATCCAATATTCTTTGAAAGTTGTCTATGACTCAGCGTATGTTGATCAGTATCACGGAAGACGAAAGTTTCGTTGCAGTAGTCGAAAACGGCGTGCTGTTTGACCTTCATCTTGAACGTGCTGAAATTGGTCGGTTAAAAGGAAATATCTGTAAGGGGGTAGTTACTAAGGTAGAACCTGCCCTGCAGGCTGCTTTTGTTGATTTCGGCTCCACCCGGAATGGATTCCTTGCCCTTGATGATCTGAACCCTCGCCTCTATCGCAAGCCAGTTCCCAAAGGACAGCGGGCCAGGATTCAAGATGTCCTTGCCAAAGGGCAGGAACTGATGGTGCAGATCCTGAAAGAGCCTATCGGTAACAAGGGGGCAGCCCTCACTACTAACATCAGTCTACCAGGCCGATACCTGGTGATGATGCCTAACAGTGACAGTGGCGGAATCTCCAGAAAGATTGAGAACGAGGAACAGCGGAAGCGGTTGAAGGATATCCTCAAGAAGCTGAGCGTGCCCGAAGGCCATGGGATCATAATCCGTACTGCTGGCATTGAGCGCACCAAGATTGAACTTGAGCGTGATCTTGCCTCGCTGACCAGGCTCTGGAGTAACATCAAGACCAGTTTTAAGACATCGCCTAAAGGCGTGGTCTTCATGGAACAGGATGTGGTTATCAGGGCGGTGCGGGATTACTTCGATACGAATAGCGCCGAAGTAGTCATTGATGATGAAGAAGCCTACAAGCGGGTGCAGGAGTATGTCAGGGCCACGATGCCCAGGCAGATTAAAAAATTCAGGCTCTATAAGAGTGAGATTCCGCTGTTTGTGGCTGAGGGGGTAGAGCGGCAGATTGATGCGGTCTATTCGTCTAAAGTCTCCCTCGCTTCGGGTGGAGCACTGGTTATTGAGCCCACAGAGGCGCTGGTGACCGTAGATGTGAACTCGGGCAAGAGTCTGGGCGAACGGAATGTGGAGGACACTGCCCTCAAAACCAATCTGGAGGCTGCCCGTGAGGTGGCCAGGCAGTTGCGGCTCAGGGACTTGGGCGGACTGGTCGTGGTGGATTTCATTGATATGCGTGAAGAGAAGCATATCAGGGAAGTGGAGCGGGAACTACGTACTGCTTTGAAGTCTGATAAGGCCCGCACTCAGGTGGGGAAGATCTCCCAGTTCGGGCTCCTTGAGATGTCCCGCCAGCGAATCAGGCCTGCTCTGATGATGGCCACCCAGATTCCGTGCCCCACGTGTCAGGGTAAAGGGGTGGTGGTTAGTGCTGAGTCAGGCGCAAGGAGGGCACTACGTCGGCTCCGGACTGAGCTGATCGGTGCCGGGAGTGAGATGGGGGCAATCCGGGTGGATCTGCCAAGAGATGATGCAGTCTCCCTTCTCAATCAGCATCGTGGGGCCCTTGCCCAAATGGAGATGCGCACTGGAGTGCGGATTGAGATCATTCCATCAGACCTCCCCCTTGGAAGTCCAGGCCAGTACACTCTGATTGCTCAGAACGTCAAACCTGTCTCTGAACTGGAAAACGACCTGGCCTCCATCAATAGTAATAGTAATGGTAATGGTAATGGTAACGGGAATCGTCAGAGCAGTTCTGCTGGTGGTAGCCGTGGTGCTTCGGGTAGTGCCAATGGGAACGGGAACGGGAACGGGAACGGCGGCGGCAGTGTTAGTGGCAGCGGAAAGACGGGAACTAAAGGCGGCGCAGGGACTGGCGCCGGTTCCAGCAGTTCTGGCGCAGCCCACGATTCTGAGAGCAGGGCTAACCCAGGTGCCAGTGGTGAGAACAAGGCTGGCGTGAAGCTTGGAACACCGGCCAGGAATCACGCATCAGGAGATACCCACGGCCCTAAGCCTCATCCGAATCAGGCTAACCAGCACACTCCAGCAGTACCCCCAGCGACGCCTTCAGCAACATCCATAACATCCCATGCTAATGAAAACCGGGAGAAGACTCATGCCCATACTGAAGGACATGTGCCGGCTCAGTCTTCGGCAGGTGCAGCGCCTGCAACCGGTACCGACCGTGTTAAAGATGATGGGCATGGGCATGGGCATGGGCAAAGGCATGGGGACAAAGCCGCAAGGCCAGCCTCTGCCGCTGTGGGTAGAGCTGGGCTGGAAGTTAATGAAGCTGGCGACTCTGAGAATGGCCCTCACGCTGAAGAAGGGGCAGAGACAGCCAAATCAGAAGGTAATACCCTCAGCAAGAGCGCTCGACGTCGTCGCAGGCGAAAAAAGAAGAATTACAATTCTCTGACCGAAAATGGCGGAGATGTTCATTCAACCGCTTCCTCCTCTGACTCAATCATTTCGGATGATGGCACTAGTACGATTATGAAGGTTGAAACAAGGGAGAATACTGAGGTTGCGGTTGAAAAAACTCTCGCTAAGCCCGAGATGGCTGAGACCAAGACCCACAAGCCTGCTGGCGGAAGAGAAGTAAAAGTTACAAAAGAAGCAAAGCAGGCAGAAGCAGATGGTGCTGCAACAGGGGTGAAATCTGAGAGCGTCCCAGTGGTATCTTCCACCACTCCTGGTGAGAACGCTGAAGAATCATCCCTTGCATCGGCCAGTGGTTCTACACAGGCTAAAAGCAGCGGGAGGGTAACATCTCGTGGGCGTACTCCCCGCACAAGCAATCGTACTTCCCGAGCCAGCAGCACCACTCCCAGGCGACAGACTCAGTCCAAGTCTCCTTCGGATTCCTCCTCCTCCTCTTCTTCTATAAAGACTGCCAACTCGACTACCACCACCACCCAAGGTAAAGAGGCCCTTGAGGGCGATAAGGGCATTAAGGGCGTTGATGGGGGCGGTGGAGATGTGGGGCTCACTGGTGATGGCTCCCCGAGCAGCACTCCTGTAAAGAGACAGAGCAAACCCGCCGTAGTCAGCAAGACCACGCCGCCCACCAGGACTGGCCAACCTGCAGGGACCAGCGAAACTCCGTCAACGACGACCCCCTCCCACGATGGCATCAAGCCCACTGATGGTAAGGTGCACAATCAAGCCGGTGCAGTGTCTCCATCAGGTAATGGTCAAATCTCTGATTTCGATCGTGGTGAGCTGGAACATTACTTATCTATTTTAGATGACGCTATTTTCCGTAACCGAAATTCCGGCGACATGAATTAAACAATTCCAGCCTGATATTGTCTTGCTTTCCTTTCCACGGTCCAATGGTCTTTGACTATGCAACATCTGCATGGTAGTCTGAGCAACCTTGAATCTGTAGTGATTAACCGGACAACAGGGCCAAGATGACCACCAACAGTAAGAAAACCTGTGACGCCTGTCATAAACCGATAACGAGCGGTTATTTGTGCGATTCCTGCACAGAGCTTGCCCTGGCAGAAATTGTGGGACCGCCTGTTCAGATCAGGCCCGGGAGGTCTGGGGACAAATCAGCAGGGGAGGCGTCTGCAATTCTTGTGGGGGATTCGGATGCGGGATCAGGGGGCTCAGCAGAAACTGAAAAGTCCTTGTTTGCAGGGTTGCCGTTGGAACAGTCCAATCAGTTTTCGTCACAGCAGGTGACGGGTCTGGTGGGTCCTCCCAACCCGATACCCACCCCTCAGACGTCCACATCGTCTTCTTCCCAGTCCATACCGTTAGTCATCGGTCAACCGTATCAGCCAGATGGGGAACAGGCCACCACCACCGCTGCCGCTGCCGCCACATCCTCACTGCCATCACCACCGATGCAGTCCATGCTGTCTGTACCACTCGGTCAGAACAATGGTGCTATTCAGCAACCGCCATATCCCAGTGGTGGTCAACCCAGTTTGCAGTCCGTGACACTTGAGCAGGTTAAGGCTGCTGCCCGTGAAGGACGCGCTGATCCTTATGTGGGGCGGACCATGCAGGGGTATCACATCCTCAAGCGGCTTGGGGTTGGTGGTATGGCAGCCGTGTATCTGGCCGAACAGCTGGATCTTCAGCGCAAGATTGCCTTAAAGATTATGTTTCCCTCACAGGGAGACCGTGCTGACAAAAAGGCCCGGTTCTTTCGGGAGGCGAAGGCCGCCAGCCAGCTCCATAAGGACAACATAGCTACCATTTACAACTATGGTTCCCTTCCCGATGGGTCTCTGTTTATCGCCATGGAGATGGTTGATGGGCCCAGTCTGGGAACTGTGTTGAAGTCAGAGGGTTCTCTTCCCTTAGAGCGCAGCCTTGATCTGGCCATCCAGATCGGTGAAGGGCTCGGGATTGCTCACGCTAAGAACATTGTCCACAGGGACTTAAAGCCAGACAATATCCTGTTAGCCTCAGGGCTTCAGGGGCATGAAGTTCCCAAAATCGTTGATTTCGGCATCGCTGTTATGGTCGATGAGGCGACCGTTGGCTCTGATGGGCAGACTCCAGGAGCTGGACTGGCTGCTGCCGCAGCTGCCTCACTGACGGAAGAGCGGGAAAAGGGGCGAGGGAAGGGTAAGGGGGGGGGCGGCAAGGGAGAGGCGAAAAGCGCTGAGATGGTGCGTGGTACACCTATTTACATGTCGCCTGAGCAGGCACGTGGGGATGCGGTAGATGCACGCTCTGATATCTATTCATTCGGCGTGATCCTTTACTACATGCTCACCGGCCAATACCCCATTAAGGCTGACTCACCCCTGGCATATCTGAAAGCTCATCAGATCCAGATCCCCCAGCCTCCGGGATTGCTGGTGCCCTATGAGATGCCTTCTGAGCTTGATGCCCTGATTATGACCTGTCTTGAGAAGCATCCAGACAACCGGCCATCCGATATGGTCACGGTAATCAGTATTCTTAAGTCGGTACGGGCCCGTTTGCTGGGGTTGGCAGGGGGAGGAGGAGGGGGAGGGGAGCTTGCTGGGGCCCGTGATGAGGATGGCGCCGGGTATGGACTTGACGACCAGTATGTCGATTCCGGGTATGAACAGGCAGGCAGGGGGAGGTTGCCCCGTTGGGTCTGGGCCATTATTGGAGTGGCATTCCTGGCAGCAGCAGGAGTCGCTGCCTATGCATATTATTACATTCTGCCTCCGCCGGTAGGGCGGTCTGCGGTTTTTGATGGACATACCAAGACCGGCTCCACAGTGCTGTCCTCCAGTTCCGACTCTTTACCTGAGTGGATGGAGGAGGTGGACAATGGTGTGCCTCCCGCTTATTCGGGGAGCAATACTGCCTTTCCCCAGGTGGGGCGTTCCGGACCGATCTCCGGCAGCGACGAGGGTAGGGGTATGGTGGTCAATGATGTGCTTGAGAGGGTGGCGCTACGGGTGATGGATGAGGCCCGGGAGCAGGGCCTGGCTATGCTGATGCGAGGTCTTATTGGAGGGGTCCGGGGGGAGCTGGACGGACAGTTCAGGGCTTCTGTGCAGAAGTCGGTTCTGGCTGGTCCTGATGCGGAGTCTGATGAAATTTGCCGCAGGTTTGCTAATGGTCAGAAGCAGGTCGCTGGGCGTGTGTCAGAGTTGCTCTGGAAGGGGAAGCAATCACTCAGGGCAGGCAATGTGTATTGGGAGAAGTATCAGCCCCCTGGTGCTGCATCATTGATGAAGAAGGATTTTTATCTGGTGTGGGGTCAGGTCTCCTTGACCGATGAGAATGTGCAGGTTCTCAGGGATGTGCTGACCAAGAATGTGACCGTTGGGGGAATGACTTTGATTGACTTCTATCCCAGCCTTGCCTGGCGCTTCCCAACCCAGAAGGGCGTGCTGGTGACCCAGGTAGATTCGTCTTCGCCTGCTGACATTGGGGGATTTGTGATTGGGGACTTGATCGTGAAGATTGGTCGCACCCAGGTTACCTCTGTCGGTCAGGTGGCTGAATTGGTAAAGGGTGCAGTCAGGACTGGGAGCAAGCTGCAGGTAGAGGTTGCCCGTCCATCTACCACTGACTCATCTATTGAAAACAAAGTCCTGTCTCTTACTGCATCAAGTGGCAGTTTCAGGCGCCCCCCACAGCAGGAGCGCAGCCACACCTCCCCCGCAGCCCCATTCAGCAGACCTGCCCGAACAGAACCGAAACCGAGTGCAGGTGGCGATTCAATTTTTGAATAAGAGCACCTGGCTTTATCCCCTGTATCCTCTGACAACTTGTAACTTGTAACCAACCAGCCGAAACCTAATGCCAATGCCAATGCCAATGCCAATGCCAATGCCAATGCTAATGCTAATGCCAATGACAACAATCAGAGAAAATATATAATCACCGCCACCGCCACCGCCCAGAGCATCACCGATCCTAGCAGAGGCTTATCTTTCAGAAGAAGCTCAGCAGGATCCCCACCCTCATCACACTTAAACACCAGGTACATGTACCTGAGAATACCAAACACTGCCACTGGCACAGTCCAAACCAGGTGGGATGTGCCGAACTTGGCTACCGTAGAACTATCAAGAGAGTAGATCCCATACGAAACCACAGAGGCAGTGGCCGTCATGGACAGCATGTTCTTAAGGAGAGAGTCTGTATACCCCTGGAGCACCTTCCGGTGGTTGCCCGCATCCACACCCAGGCTGATCGTCTCATTGAACCGCTTGGCCACAGCCAGGAACAACGACAAAAAGAACGTGGCCAGAATGAGCCAGTTGGTCGAGGCAACGCCGATGGCAATAGATCCGGCAAGCACCCTGAGAACAAACCCCAGCGAAATAATAAAGATGTCCAGAATAACCACATGCTTGCCGTGGAGGGTGTAGTAGATGTTGAGCAGCACATAGCCCACAAGGACCAGGAGCAATTTGGGCTGGATTAAAAACCCGATAACCCCACCTGTGGCCAGAAAAACTAATGCAATGGTAAGGGCTGTTGAAGGCGAGATTAAACCGGCGGCCAAAACCCTGAACTTTTTCTTGGGATGTAGTCTATCTTCTTCCAGATCGAAGATGTCGTTGACGATATAGACGAAACTGCTCACTAATGAAAACGCAAGAAAGCACCCAATGGCCTGGAGGACGGAAGGAAACTGGAACAGCTTGCCAGCAAATACCAGGGGAGCGAATACATAAATGTTCTTGATCCACTGATGTATTCTGATCAGTTTTAGTAAGCCGTATAGCATGGGTGGCTTCAGGCCAGCCCTCGTGGATTCTGTCATCTGTACCTCAATTTGACGAGCTACCAGTGCTTTAAACCTGTTAAGCTGATTAAGCAGTTGCGGGACCTAGTAATTTTTCAGGCAACTCTCCGTACATAGATCAGGTTACATGATCATCAGAATGGGAATCGTCAAATAGTGCGTTGAGAATTGTTCTCGCATTGCGTGCCTGCTGCTCTTCAGTGGTGTCCAGATACGAGTAGATATCAGCTATCTCCCCGTTGATTCTGCTCTTGTGGTTGTTACGAATGAATCCCAACAGGTTATCGATCGGTTGTTCAATGGGGGGAGTGGTGCTGTCTTCGCTGTGGGCAGTGGCCCCGGGCTGATTCGGCATGCTCACCCTTATCTCCAGTTGGAGTGCATCCATCAGACTACGCAGAATCAGGTAGGATGGATTCACTTTTCCCCGTTCGATTTCACTTAAGAATTTGTATCCTACCCCTGCCAATTGTGCAAGCTTCTCCTGTGTCAATCCACGCTTGAGTCTACAGGACCTGATGTTGTTGCCCAATCTATGCAACTCGTCAACCATCTGATTCTTGTCCATGAGGGTCATCTCTTGTTAAATCCATGTAGTTGAAATAATACTGGTGGCCGTAAGGTGCAAGGTGCAAGGGGGGGGGCTATGGGCTCTAGCGCCAATCGTTGTAGGGGCGGGCGGCGCTCGCCCTCCAGAACTCCGTGTTACCTTCACATTAGAGTGGCAAGTCTACAGTAGAGGGAGCATGGTTCTGGGCTTAGGGGGGGGGGGTGGCCAACGACCTGCAAGTGACCCTTGCAGGTAAGTGCCCCAACTGCGGACACAGCCTGGACCCCGAAGACGGAGCAGGGGTTGTGCACGATGGCTATCACGGCAGTTCTCACGCTCATGACGGTGCTGGAAGCATGGGCCTGGCCCGGCACCATTACTTTGTGATCTGCCCAGAGTGTTCTACTCGGGCAGAGGCTTGTGAGTGCGAGGATTGCGTTGCTGCCAGGCGCAGCCC
>CAYZFJ010000150.1:0-8340 GCA_964477705.1 uncultured Myxococcia bacterium
ACTCTTCCGTGATGCGAATAAGAACCTTCCATCGGAGCATATGCCCTGACTTTGCCTGCTGAATTGAGTCGGGCAGACTGTCTGAGTGCAGATAGTCACCCATGGTCAGTGGAAGCATGGTGGAGTTGGACCATGGAAGGATCTTGGCGGCGCTGTTTATGGCTGCTGTCGTCACGCCGCCCATGTAGAGGAGTACGGCCTTCTCTGTGGGAGATAGAGGACTGACGCATGGGTCAGGTCTGGATAGCCCGGCAATGGCGGCCACCATGAGTCTGACAGTGCGATGGTCCCATTCTAATAGAACGGGCTGGCCTTGGGCAGTAGAGACGGTAAGGCAGCTGTGTAGAGGGAGCGTGGTTGTCTGTCTGTGAGTGTCAGGACATGCGTGGTATGGCAGGGCCAGGATGTCTGGCACCATGGCGGGGGCCATGAGGGTGAGGCCCAGTCTGGAGGAGAAGGCTTCCTCCAGGAGTGGTATGAGCTGTGGGATGGTCTGGTTCGACAGGGATGCCAGTCGATTGAGCAAGAGAGCTTCCTGATGGGATAGATGTGCCATGTCGGGCCAGATGGATTGGTGCCAATCTGGGGTAAATGCTGGTGTGAGAGGCAGTTCGGGCTCCCGAAGATTGTGCCTTTCCTGTGAGCTGCTTTTCAACAATTCCAGTCTATCCATGTGTGCACTCTCCATGGGCGAGTTCCCGATCAAGATCTGCCATCCTCCAGGTCCAGTCTCTCCGAGTAGATCAAACGTTCTATAGTCAGGAGCGTTTCACGTGCAACTGACATTCGTTTTGCAGCCAGCCATTCGGCCATGGCGCTCTTAAATGATTCCTCCAGGAGCGAAAGCTCTCCCTCAATTCTGTTGACCTGTCTGGTTAGTTGGATGGCCTCATCCCTCTTGTCTGCCAATAGGGCATAACAGCACGGTGTCTGTGGTGCTCCACTACTATGCAGTCCTGGTAATCGTCTGAACATGACCTGTTTGCCTGCTGTTAAAATGTCCTTTTGCTCCTGAGCAACTTGCTCAAGCCTGATGATATGGTTCATGGCATGGTGCCAATCCTGCATAGCCAGGTGTAACCGCTCCTTGCAATCTTCCAGGTTTTTTAGTTGCTCTCCCAATTCGGTGGTGCGGAGCTCTTTTATAAGCTCACAGATATTCATGGGGTCACCTCCCCGCAGTTGTTGTTTGATACTTGCGGCTGTCTGGATTGATTACTATCCAGCATGAGCCGAATCAGAGCCTCCTCATCGGAGCTCCCTCCAGATGCGTGGCTGCCGAGGTAGAAGTCAGGGGCCGCAGCGGTGATGAATTGCTCCAGCATGGGAGCTATCTCTACGGCCTGGTCCAATTCCAGATTGTTGCCCGGTCGCCAGGCCCCCGCAGCTAGCAGGTCACGGTATTCATCCAGTACGGCCCATAACCGCTTGAACCTTTTTAGCGCTTGCTGGTGGGGCGGGCGCAGGTGTTCCAAGGCAATTCTGCTGACGGAGCGTACGGGGTGCAGCGCCGGGAATATCCCTTCAGCGGCCATGCGCCGGTCCAGCACCAGGTGAGCATCCACCAGGCTCCTCACCTCCTCTGCCAGGGGGTCATCGTCCTCCCTCTCTTCAACCAGCAGGGTGTAGATAGCGGTTATGCAGCCCTGGGTGCCTGGACCGGCCCGTTCGAGGAGGCGAGCCAGAGATGATGCCATTGATGGGGGATATCCTCGGCGGCCTTGTGGTTCGCCGGCCCCAATTGCCACATCCCGGAGAGCCCTGGCATATCTGGTTAAAGAGTCCATGAGCAGGAGCACCTGTTCCCCTCGGTTGCTTAATGCTTCAGCAGCGGCGGTGGCTGCTTCTGCACATTTGACCCGGGCCAGAGGCGGGTCGTCGGAGGTGGAGAGAAAGATGATCAGGTTGGAGCGGGTCTGGTGGTCCAATCTGTTGTTAATTAGATCGGCTGCTTCTCTGCCCCGTTCTCCCACCAGACAGAGGATGGTGGTCATTTTAGCGGCGGTGGCGCCTGGTGCTGTCGAAGAGGCTGCCATGCGAGCAGCGATGGAGGTGAGCAGGGTAGTTTTGCCTGTGCCTGCTGGCGCCACCAGCGCTACTCGTTGACCGGTCAGGAGGGGGGTGAGACCGTCGATGGCCTGGATGCCGGTCTTGAAGCGGGTCTGTCTGCTTTTACGCTGGAGTGGTGGTGTGGGTAGGGATGCCACGGTCACCGATTTTAGGATGCCTGTGGGGAGCGGTCCCATCTGGTCAAGGGGGCGACCGAGTGGATCAAGGACTCGACCTTTTAAGGCAGGTCCGGCCCATATGGTCAGCGGCTTGCTTGTGGGGGTGATGAGGCAGCCAGGTCCAAGCTTGGTCTGGGGATTCGGCTTCTCAAGGGGGGCGATGGTGGTCAGGTTGTTCTGGAATCCGGTAATCTCCGCCAGGATGTCAGCCCCATGGTCTTGCTGCCGGCAGGCAGCGCCTGGTGCGGTGGCATGTGTAAAGCCGGAAGTGGCAGGTGATGGCAAAGGGTGGATGAGCACTGTTTCGCCCAATACGGGAGTGGGGATCTCTGCGAGAAATCCCGCTGACGATGATACGGAGATTAGACGGCCACTCCAGCGCCCTGTGTCGGGCAGAGCGCTGGTATGGTGCATTATGGAAGCAATCTGCCTATGCAGGGAGTTTGAAGCCCCTGTTATAAGAATGTTTGCTGTTGTATCAGGCTCGTGCTCCTGGAGTATCTCCTTGAGGCTTTTCATGGGGCGATGCCTCGCTTCCCCTCAGTATTGGCACTTGATTGGTGTTCTATTGCGTGAGTTATCTGATTCTCTCTGAGAAAGGGGGGCAAATTTAACAGCCACTCCTTCAGGACTTCCAGTCTGGTTTCCAGCCGGTAGTCACCCCAGAAAGCCCCCCATTGGATGATACAATCGCCCGGTTGCAGTTGATTATTCGTAATGAAATTGAGCTTTTCCCGGATTCCCGCGGGCAGCGTGGATTTTATTTCGTCCTCCTGTGAGCTGCCTTCCCCCGGGAATTGTTCATGGCAGCCAACTCCACGGGGTGGTACCACCACAGCAATCGCCTCATTGCCATTGAACAGCCTGTGCTTTTCGTGCTTTAAGGATTGGTTGAGGGCCTCTTTGATGAGGGCTTCGGGGAGCTGGTCTGCCATGCTGCCAACGAGGTGGCGCAAGCATTCCATTATGACGCCGGGGAGGTTGGCCGCTATCTCCTGCTCTATTCGGTTCAATCGAATTAAAGACAGCCTGGCCAACTCCAGTATTGCCTCTTGCTGCTGCCTGTCCAGCTCCTGCTGGTGCTGCCTCTGCTGGGCCAGGGCACTCTCCAGCCACTCTCCCTTGATAAGCTCAGGCATCTCGGTTCTCCTCAGAGCACGCTGTGGTGTGGGTGAGCATGGAGATGGATGCTCCCATTCTGCAAATAGGAGGCCACCTGCGGCACGCCTCTTGCCATATGGCCCACAGGTTTCCTGATGGTGTTGGCGGTATTGATTGCGGGGCTTGGGGAGGGTTGTTGTATTTGTCGACCTGTGCCTGGATGGGGAACTGCCTGTTTGCTGAGAGGGCCTTACTCGGCGGCCGGGTCGGGATCAGGCCAAAAAGGTGACCACAGCCATTCAGGTCTATGAGCTGTAGTGGATCATGTGGAGCAGTTCTGGTGTTGTCGGAGAGGGGGGCTGAACTTGGTTCCTTGGCGGTGGTTGAAGCCAGGTAAGGAGGCCCGGCTGAGACGTATCGTACTGCAAGGGACTTTCCCAGTTGGAGCAGGTTGTGCTCTGGGGATGGTAGGGTTGATGGGGGCAGCTCCCCTGATGGGACATGTGGATTCGGTTGGGAGGTGGTATCTGGCACCTCATGGAGGAGGCGTTTGACCATGTGACGGTCCTTGCGGGGCAGGGTGTAGAGCAGGGCTGATACCCATCTGGGCTTCCAGTGTCCAAGGCGATCCCGCCACCATAGGGCGCCCACCAGTCTAAGAAAATGGCTGCATAAAATGACCGGGTTGCATGGAAGGTTTTCCCTTTGGTTTGCTGACCAATGTGCGTTGAGGCCAGCACAGAATGGAAACCCGTTCTTACAGCAACTGAAAAACTTTTGGTCACCTGGTTTCTTGAGGGAGTCAGTGCTCCTCCTAATCCACTCAATGGTCCTGCCTGCACCAGGCGTTCGTCTGTACAGGGTGGGAGGGAGCGTGCTCCATGTCGGGCGCATGGCTGAATCGGCCACTGGATTCACGGGTAGCTGCGAGAGTGCGAACTGGAACTGGGGAAAAGTCTGGGCCTGAGCATCATGCTGGTTCTGGCTGGTGACTTGTAATTGGATTTGGTGCTGTAGCCTGACGGTGTCGTGATAATGGGTAATAAGAGTGTGCAGGATCCGTTTGATATGCCGGTCTTCATAATCTTGGTCATGTTCAGCAGTCTGCGATACTAAACCCAGCCTCTCCCTTAATACCAAAGCCCTGATAATTGGACTGGGGGGGGATGATCGTTTTGCAGTGTCAGGTCTGGTTGGGTGGTACATCACGTCTTCTCCTGGTGCAGACTGTTTCATGTTATTTTACGATCTTGTGTTGCTCCTAATTTGTGGATGGTGTTGAACCGCTTTGGCGCTCACGACGCAATTTTCGCAAAGCTGAGAGGAGTACAGCGATGGCCAGAAAGAGGGAGGCTGCCGCTGAACAGACCGTTATGGCTGTCATTGAGAGGTGGGAGCTCTCTGCTTTGTGGGCTGATCCTTGGTGGGTAACATCTGTCTCCGGGTTTGTCCCGGTTGTGGGCGCTGCTGTTGCGGCAGAACTGGCTGCTGGTGGGTTAGCCATTGTTGTCTGGCGTCGCCTGTAGGGGAGCATCACTACTCGGATCTGGTCTGGGTTTGCTTCTGCGATTGCACCTGCCACGATGTGCGTTGCCTGCTGCTCTGAGATGGGGCATGTACTCGTTTGTAATGTGGACGGTTTTTCTCTGGGTTGGTTAATCACGCCATCGGCCTGACAGATCAGGACTACCGATGCGCTCTGTCCGCTCTCGCTTGTGGGAGAACCTGGCCACAATGTTGGGGTGCTCGATATGTTTTCGCCCTGGGGTTGCCGTGGTGGAGTCGGGTAGAGTCCATGGAGCCTGGGGCGGGGTGTGATGGTATGGGTTGAGAGGAGGACTCGGGCGTCCACAATCCCGTCAATGGCCAGAAATACCCTCTCAATCTCTCCGGATAGTCCCCGCAGCAGCCTTGCTTGCTCCGCAGCCCGGTCTGGTATGAGTCCACCTGATGGCAGGGTCTCTGTCAGGCCGGGTGGGTGCCGCTTGGGCAGCCCGCTGCCATCAATGATGGTGCGGGCCAGAGCGGTCTGAGATGATGGGACGACTACCCGGGCTCTGGTACTTCTGCTATCCCTGCCGCTACGCTCGCTTTTATTCTTAATGCCTGTCCCATAGCCATTTGGGTAGGGTTGCTTCTGTGTGGGCTCCAGTCTGGCGTTGATGCCTGCCCCAGAGAGGAGCTCCACAATTTGTTCCGCTTCTGTGGTGGACAGGTCCTGGGTGAGTTGTGAGGTGCAGCCGGTTGCTGCCAGTGCTGTGCAGACAGTAATGGTCAGGAGGAACAGTGCTACAGGTGAGGGGGATGGATAAGCGGGGCATGAGCTGGCGATGGATTGGTTAAGCCTTGTTACAGCTAGCTCCAGAATCTCTCCCAATTTGTGCAGGGTGTCCCTAGCCCATTTATTCAGCCGCCGATGTGCGTGGTGAGCGTGCTGTTTGGCCATCAGTACACACCAAAGCAGGAGAGCTGCCATGAGCATGCCTTTGAGGCGCAATGATGTCTGCTGGGTCTGGAGCAGCCTGGAGAGCCTTTTGATGGTGGGATTGATTCTTGAATCATGGGCGGGTTTTGTCCTCATTGGCTGAATAAGGGAGGACTCAGCTCCATTATCAGGGTTCCCTGTCTGGAGCAGCTTCTCTCTGGAGATTGTGCTCGATGTTATATTCAGGATTTTCCGTAACCGATTGATAGCTCTGTTGTGCAACTTGTGTGCGTAGGAGCGTGAAACACCCAGTTTTAGGCTCACATCTGCAAGTGGCTCATCTTTGAAATAGAAGGCTTGAATGAGCTGCCTCTCCCGTGGTGCGAGCAGCTCTATGGCTCGCCTGAGCCTTGTTGCCTGCTCTCTCTCAATAAGGGCTGCTTCGCTCTGATTCTCTTCTCCTTGGGTGAAGAGGTGCTTTTTCCAATACTTACGTTCTTCTGCTGCCGTATCTGCTACCAGACAGATGACAGCGAGGTTGCAGATGGTCTGTTTCATGGCGTCCAGTTTACTGGTGTTTGCGCTGGCGTCAGGGCGGTGATGTGCTGGTCGATCCCGCACCTCTTCTGCGGTCAGGTAGGCCAGTGTAGCTTCTGCGGTCTGAATATCCTTGTAGACGTTTCTCGGGATCCATCCCATAGTCCTTAATCCATCATAGATGGCCCCTTTGATTCGCCTGGTTGCATATGCAGGGAACGATAGACCGTATCGGGGATCGAAATCCCGGGCCGCCTTGACCAGGCCCTCATTTCCGTAAGCGATCATCTCCTCCATTTGTCTACTGATATTGAGCTGGCACATGATCTTGGCCGCAATTTTTTTTACCAGCTCAAGATGTTTCTCGATCAGTTCCTGCTGCACCATGGTGGCTACCTTCTGGTAAATGGGGGCATTATCCTCAGCCTGTGATTCTTATGGGCCATGGTCAACCCCCAAGAGGCGAATAGGAGGCAAGGGGCAAAAGGAGGGTAGAGTGGGGGAGGAGGGTGCAAGGTTGACCTGCAGGTGCAGGGGCGCCACATGTGGTGTGTGTCTTGTTTGGAACTTGAAACTTGTAATTGCTTCCGGTTTACTCCTGGCGTGTGGGGTGCAAAATACTGGAATGTCACCAAATCACCAAACAGACAGGCGGGCTTTGGATGCCCTCGACCCAACCATTTTTCAAATCCAGGGGCTTGAAAGCGAGAACATCCTCAGGGGGCTGAAACAGGAGCTCCTGGTTGGCGAGTCGTTCTCTGGCGTCGATTATATTCGGGTGCTCAGGAGGTTTGGGCCGCTGGAGCGGGGTGCAGCACTGGTCGGTTCCACCATTTTGGGGCAGTTCCCCCGGATCAGGCGGCTCATCGCTCTTCAGGCGGGTGTGCTTCGTTACCTTCGCCCCCCCCTATATGTGGAAGAGAAGGTGGATGGCTACAATGTCCGTATTGTTAATCATGATGGTAGACTGGTTGTATTCACCCGAGGGGGCAATGTGTGTCCCTTTACTAATGATCGCCTGGGGGATCTGCTCCCTGTAAAACGAGCTCTCGCTCTGCTCAATGAGAACCCTGGGCTGGTGCTGGCAGGGGAGGTTGCCGGTGTTGGCTCCCCCTATAACCGGGGCTTCCCCAGATTCATAGATAAGGATGTTCAGTTTTTTGCCTTTGATCTCTTCAGGTCAGGGGTGGAAGCTCAAAGAATCCCCGTTGACCTGAAATGGGGTCTGTTTCGCAAATATAGGATTCCGACCGTGCCTCTCCTTGGCGTCTTGGGTGAGCTGGCTGTAGCCAATGGCCAGATCGAGAGTGAGAGAGGGAGAGGTGGCGAGGGAGAGGGCGAAGATGCGGAGCTCACAGGTGATGTGCCGTATGACCGATCATTCAGTGTTCAGCAGATTGATCAGTTGATGGCCATGGTGCAGAGCGTCCAAGAGCGGGGAGGTGAGGGGGTGGTGCTTAAGTCAGGGGCGGAATCCCAGAAAAGCGATGAGCAGTATAAGTACATCTGCCCCAGGTATGTGATTGACCATGTAGGCAGTGCTTCCCATCTGTTGACTGAGCTTGATGACTCCTTCTTTATCCAACGGTTCTTCCGGAGCGCTTTTGCCATCAATGAATTCCTGGAGGCAGCCAGTGCTGGCAGAATTTGTCTGGCTGATGGGGGGCAACGGTGCCGGCCCCGTTTTGAGGAGGGTAAGGGGATGATGACGCCTGGTGCAGGTATTCCCGCTGGAGATGAGGCCTACCTCGACAGCTTCTATTTGTCGCTGGGTCGGGCGGTAATGGAGCCTCTGCTGGGCAGCATCAGATCCGTGCAGGGGGGAGAGCCGGTGAAGGATCTGTTCAGGGTGAGATTCCGAACCCTGTTGGCAGCAAGGGAGATGCTCGATTTGATGCGCCGGCTCGATATGAAAGTGCGCTTCCGTGGAATTCACCAAGATTCCCTCGACTTTATGTATGTGCTGCGGTTTGAGAAGATACATGACTCAGTCACTCAGCGGATTGATGGCTGCCTGCAGGGGGTGGCTCTGCTTGATTGAGGGCGAGG
>CAYZFJ010000151.1:0-8243 GCA_964477705.1 uncultured Myxococcia bacterium
GCCTGTAGGGGCACGGCATGCCGTGCCCTTCGTCAGCGGTGCACCCAACCCGCCTTAACAGAACACGTATGCCGCATGCCATGCCCCCTATATGACATTTGGGGGACATAGAGTTACAGTGGCCGCTCGCCCCTGTATTGAGGATGTCATTTAGGGTAGGGTGCAAATCTCAAATTGATTCTGGCAATATTGGGCGATTCTTAATTGTTGGAGTGTCATGGAAATTTTCAATAAAAACAATCGGGGGTTATTGTTCAGAAAGATTCTGTTTTTACTGCTTATGGGTGTGTGTGTTCTGCCGTTTGTAAATACGGTCCAGGCTCTTCTTGCCGGCATATTCTACAGTATGGTGCTGAATAATCCCTGGTCGAAGCTTAGTTCCAGTCTGAGCAAGAAGCTTCTGCAGATATCAGTGATTGGTGGTTCCTGGTCGTTGGATCAGGAAGGGGGGAGGATGTTGTCAGTTCCTGTGGCGACGATTCATGCAGTTTGACAGATATCCGTCACGGTTCCTCCAACTTCTGCTGACAAACAGCAGGGCTGCTAATTTCATGTTGCATGGTGAACATTGGCCACTGATAACTGACTGCATGCGACTTGCTACTCATAATGGTGCAGCAGGAATGGGAAGTTAATTACGGTAAGGAAGAGAAAATGGGGGAAACCGGAATCCGGCTTCCCCCTGAATGTAGAAAATCAGCCTTCGGTATCGGCAGGAACGGAGATGGTCAGGGTATATTCTCCGCTCTCATTGAAGACACCGTCCACGTGTAGGTACCAGGTGCCAGCACTAAGGGTATCAGAGATAGCACTGTTATAATTGCTTTCACTCACATCATCATTGCAGAAGGGCTCATCGGTCAAGCCGATCTCGCTATTATCTGCACATGTATTCCTTAGATATAGGATAGTATCGAAAGCATCAGATACCAAGGACACTGCAACCGTGGTATCTTCCTCCACCTGGAATGAATAGACAACATCATTTCCAGCGCTGCCATAGTTAATGCCGCAGAGTCCGGCATATGTGTCTGCAGAGTCGGAAGAATCACCGTTTATCACCAGTTGATCCCCGGCCACAGGCAGAGTAAGACTGAGAGGATCAGCGCACTTGCTGCCCTGGGGAAGAGGATTTTCCGTGATTGCCAGGTCATAAATGTAGTCCGCGCCACCAGCACCATAGTTATCGCAGACTGCTACCAGGTACTGGGATGCGGTTGTCATGATACCTGTGATGTTCTCAGGAGATCCACCAGCAAGAACTGTATAGGTTTCGGCTTCATAGAGGACCACATACGGTTCAAAACTGGGTCCGTCATCTTCCACAACTACTCCGGTGTCCTCTTCATCAGAGATTCCGCTGTCTACTACCTCTCCATCAGTGTCTTCCATGCCGCCATCACCTTCGTCTCCAATTCCTCCATCAGTGTCGTCTCCGGTTTCTCCTTCAGAGCCGGCAACAGTCACGTCCAGGTTCAGCAATAAACCACCTGTTGCATCAAAGGTGTAGTAGTTGCAAGTACCACCCGGGTTCAGCACTTCGTCCATGGCATCAGCAGGGAGAGCTCCCAAATCATCCACTTCCAGTTCAGCAACTTCAGCACTGAGGATGTAGGTATAGTCATTTCCACCAACCAGTTCTTCGGCTGTCTCTGCATTCATATTGACCGAATCAAGGACCAGCATGTAATACTCACCATCTGCCGTAGCGAGAAAATCAACACGAGAGGCCACACCATCACTGTCGTTATTGAGGTGGGAAGTGACGAACTGGGGACCAAACCAGGTGTCATAAAGTGTGCCTATGGCGACAAATGGATCGGTGGGGGCACCTTCACCTGGTACTACCCTGAAGGTGAAGAAGTCACCTGTTACGGCTGAGAACTTGAAGACATCAACATCGCCATAGGTTTCGCCATCAATAACCACGGGTGTGCCAATAGTACCTGTGATTGACTCGGTGGGGACGGTAATCACAGCGGCGTCCTCATAAGAATCATTGGGTTCACGCTCATCGGACAGGTCCATGTATCCAGCAGTGACATGGTAGTTTGCATCACCCAGCATGGTGAAGATGATTGAATCGAGAACCAGCAGGTACTCATGTCCTACAGTCAGTCCTGTATCAAATCTAGAGTCGGTGTGGTTTGAAGAGAAGTCATCGTTCTCAGCAGTGACTTCGCTGTCTGTGTTGTCGAAGAGGACAAGGGTGGTGTCTAGAGCAGAACCTTCGCTCAGCCTGTAAGCTGACACGGCAGCTCTTAAAATCTCGGAATCAGCATCTTCACCAGCAGTGAACTTCCATGCTTTAACCTCACCTTTGTTGGCGATGGTTCCTGCCTCATCAATGGGCAGGGTTGCGGATGATGTATTGAGCTCACCAGTAGTCAGCGTGAGTACGTAGTGGTAGTTGAATCCACCAACGGGAGCTCCCTGGGTGAAGTGGGCAACGTCAGAGATGTACAGGGTGTAATCACCTGTGTATGGGAGAAAAGCTTCACGCCAAATCTGCCCATCACCACTCTGGACGTATCCTCCAATTCTTTCATAGATCACATTCCCATCCTGGTCGTGGAAGTGGAGCAGGGTGATAGGAGTCAGCCGTCCTCCTGTGGTATCCACATCAATGGTGAGGACCTCACCAGCGGTGGCGCTGAACTTGAATGAGTCGAAATCAGGGAGGAAATCGCTGCCTGCTCGCACAGGAGCATCTACTGCACCAGTAATCTCGATGGGCAGGGTGACTGCCTGGGAGGTCTCCAGGTCACTAAGTCCATCTTCAAGAATCTGGGGGATCTCGTTATTGATGCCTGTGTCAGAACCTTCACCAGTATCGGTCTCATCAACGATCCCAGTGTCGCTCTCACCACTGTCGGTGTCCACAGCCACATCTTCACCCGTGTCGTCCTTAGTGTCGGTAGTGGTGTCTGAGCATCCCGTACCGATCAGCAAGCCAGCGACAGCAGCCAGTGGCCAAACTAACCTTAAGAATTTTTTAGTCATGTTGTTACTTCCTTAAATAAAAAGCCATAAGGGTCAGAATACCAGTTTGCAGAGAATATGGTCAAGAGATAAGACAAGTATAAGAATACCATGGATGACAAATTACAACAT
Organism: uncultured Myxococcia bacterium; assembly: GCA_964477705.1. Classification (GTDB taxonomy): domain Bacteria; phylum Myxococcota_A; class JAVEVO01; order JAVEVO01; family CAYZFJ01; genus CAYZFJ01. The sequence goes on from CAYZFJ010000151.1 coordinate 3,115, forward strand.
ATGGGGAGGCTCTCTTTCAGAGATTCTTTATTTTCAGGGTGAGCAGTGAATGAAGGCTTTGGTTGATAGAGGTTCGGAGATAGTCGCATATCCATATTTTCTTTTCGTCTCGCAGAAATCTGATTCATAGTGGAAGCATTGTGCCTGAACTGATACAATCGACCCTCTCTAATGGGCTGAATTGTGGGATAGATTTGGGTGAGATGAGTGGAGGGTGGAGGGTGGGGAATGAAGGGTGGAACGGGATTTTGAGAGGAAGCTGAGACTGCAATGGTTCCAGGCTACAATGTTACGGCACTGGTTGCGGCACTAATGTATATGGATAATGATCATGCTGAAAACCGGACATGGCAGATTCCAGGGCCTTCTCTCCGCCTTCCGCTCATTGCTGCATCATCACAGCAGCCGCAGCGATCGATTGCTCCTGTTCCCCATAGCAAGAGTTCTCGCAGCCGTGCTCACAGTTTTTGTGATATTTGGGGCTGCTACCGTGGTCCTGTTTCTGTCGGCTGGCCAGGTAGCTGCAGCAACAGATCCAGCCCTCCAATGGCGCACCATACATACTGACCATTTTTCAATTCATTACCCGCACACCATGGAGAAGCTGGCTGGGGAAGCCGTCCATCCAGCCGAAGAAGCTTGGCAGGTTCTCACTAAATCACTGGGCTGGACACCACCTAATAAACTACATTTAGTCATCACTGATTTTGGAGACAGTCCCAATGGTATGGCGTCAGTTCTGCCGTATGACAGGATAAATGCCTTTGCAGTGGCCCCTGACTCTGGAAGCACCCTTGGGTATTTTGATGACTGGCTGCGCCTGCTCATCTACCATGAATTGACTCATATTCTTCAAATCAACAGCATTGGCGGGCTACCCCAAACGTTTAACCAGCTATTCGGAAAAACAGTATTGCCTAACGCCACCTTGCCAAGGTGGTTCATTGAGGGGTTAGCCACCTGCCATGAGAGTATGCACACGGGGTATGGGCGCCTTTACTCCTCATCCACAGATATGATGGTCAGGATGGCGATTCTAGATGGTGTGTTGCCAGGTCTGGACAAGCTGTCTGCAACCCCTGACCAGTGGCCACGGGGACATTCGCACTATCTCTTCGGGGCCAGATTTAACGGTTATCTGTATAAGCGGTATGGCGATGAAGCCATGGCTCGATTCATCGCTCTGTACGGTAAACAGGTGGTGCCTTATGGCCTGAACAAGCTGTCCAGGCGGGTCTTTGGCCGGGATATGCTCAGCCTGTGGGAGGAGTGGTATGAGGCTGAGAAAACCAGGGTGGATGCCATACGTCTGGACCTGGCGGAGCAGGGGATCACACCGATACGGCGGCTCACCAGGACCGATGGGATCAGTTTCAGCCCACGTATCTCACCTTTGGGCGACAGGATCGTCTGGTACGAGGAATCGGCGGGAAGAGAGGCCAGGTTAATCATTGCCCAGTTGCCCGAGGAGAAGGGGGGCGGGGGGATGGGGCGCTTAGAGGGAGGGGGAGGTGACATGGGGGAGGGTGGCAGTGGCAGTAGAGGTGGTGTAGGGGAGGGGGCAGGGCAGCTGGCCTGGGGAAAATTCAGAGTAAGCACCTTGGCTAATCTACCAACCGGGGGAGGGTCCCCTGCATTCAGCCCCGATGGGCAGTCTGTTTATTTCTGGGCTCCCACATCGCACAAGACCTTCTACAGGTATGGCGACATATATAAGGTTAACCTGAAGGGCAGTGGAAAAAAAGGTGCTGTTGGTAGTGATCCCACTAGACTCACCCATGGAGCACGGGCCAGGGATCTGGATGTTTCCCCGGTTGATGGCCGGATTGTGTGGGTGGCCAATGTGCCGGGCGGGTCAGTGTTGCGAATGGCCGGACCGGATATGGATAGGGTGGTGCAACTGGAAGTTGCTGGCATCAGACAGTTTGACACACCAAGGTGGTCTCCGGTACATGGGGGGCGTCTGGCAGTAAGTGCTATTTTTGATGATCGAATGAGGGAGTTGGCCATCATCGATCTGCCTTCAGATGGGGCAGGGGCAGGAACTTCAGCCCATGAGGCCAATCAGGGAGGCTCCATTACCATGGTCCCTATTGCCGAACAGGGAGTTACTCGCCTGACAAACAGCCAATCCATGGAGGTATCACCTTCATGGTTGCCTGACGGTAGTGGGTTGCTTTTCGCATCTGATCATGACGGCATCTATAATATTTATACGGTCAACTCTGAGACCAAGCAGTTCAAGCGGCGCACCCGCCTGGTGGGAGGCGCATTTCACAGCGAGCTCCTCCCAACTTGTCCACGTAACTCCGCAGGTACGGACTACAGTAATTGCCCCATTCTGTTTTCAGGCTACTTCTCTGACGGGTATGATCTTGCCCTGGCTAACCCGGCCTGGCTTAAGGGTAGCGAATCGGCCTGTTCAAAGGGAGATAACAGCGAAGAACCTTCTACCAGGGTTGACGGCATGGCTGATGTGAATTGTGCACATGGTGGTAGCATTCACCTGAAAGAGAGCCTTTTTCAGATTGTAGCCATGCCTAAAATTGCCGTGAAGGAGGAGTTGGGCGATGCCACTACTGCCCATAGGGATGAGCAGACTCGCCCCCCACAGACCACTAAATCTGCGCCAGTGGCCCACGCCGAGCTTACATGGGAGAGCACCGCTGAATTAGCTGGGGAGGCTGCCACTTCCAGCAGCGGAGTCGAATCCACCCAACTCCCATGGCCTTCGGTACGCTACAACCCCATCTCCTCCATGGGTCCCAGAGCATGGATACCTGTGCTGGATGTAAACCCATTCGGCCAGAGCATAGGGCTCCTGCTGCAAGGGGAGGACGCTGCGTCTCGTCACCACTGGACTGGAACTGGCGATATTGGTCTCTATTATCCAGTTATTCTACAGGGGGCAATGCGCTACTCGTATGGGGGACTGGGGCTTGATCTGGCCCTCTCCGGGGGGAGAAGTGTTATCAGCCGGGGCAATGTGCTGTATGTGGGTGGGCAGCGTCACCCATACTTTGAGGATTCTGTTAATCTGGGCTTTGAGGTTGGTCGCCCCTTCTATAAGGGGATGCGCTCCTTCCACTACGTGAATCTGCGGGTAGATGGACGCAGGTACACAACATTTTTCAAGGATTGGCCTGCTCAGGACCCCTTTGCCCGAAAACCAATTTATCCTTCCACCGGGTACGGTGGCGCCGTATCCGCATCATGGACTTTTTCTGATGTGATTGCTTTTGCAAGCTCCATCAGTCCAGAAAAAGGAAAGACCTTTGCCCTGTCGGCCAGGTACCATCAGCCTCTGCTGGAGCACTCATTCCATGGGGTAGATCTCTCCTGGTGGCTGAAGGGGTATGTGCCAGTTCCAATCGCTGGGCTTCAGGGCCATGTACTTATGGGCTCGTTGCTGGGTGGAGTGAGCATGGGAGACAAGGAGACTGGTCTGAGTCGCTATGTTATCGGCGGACCACCCTCAATGGATCTGGTGCAGAGTGTACTTGACGGTACTTTTCTGGGAGGCGGTTACCTGCGTGGCTTCCCCCCTGCCTTTCTCTATGGAACGTCGTACCATGTGGCAACAGGTGAATACCGGTTTCCTCTGCTGACTGTAGATAAGGCTCCTGCCACCCTCCCCCTTCAGCTAGGAAAGATTCATGGTGCATTCTTCGCTGATTCAGGTACTGCTAACAGCGAGGAGGAGGGCATATTCAGTATGAAGCATCTCAGCATGGGCATTGGCGGTGAAATACGTACTTCAATTACCATTGGTTACTCATTTCCTCTCTTGCTCAGGACTGGACTTGCAAGGGGCTTAGGTCCAGATGGTGTCTGGGATTGGTATCTGTTTCTTGGCAGACTGCCTTGACCTGGCGGCTCGGCTCAATGGAAAAAGGGGGAGCAGAGCAGCATGGTAGGACCTGGTAAGGGATTATGGTAAGGACTGGAGGATGGTTATTGGGAGGAGGGTTTAGCAGAGAATTCAGAGTGGGGATTGTCAGGAGAGAATGTTCTGGATGGCTCGCTTAACCTGAGCACTATCGGCGTTGGGGGACACATTGATCTTCTTGCCTGTAGCCTGCCCAAGATCATCCAGAGCCTTGACTCTTGTTGTGGCATTGCCCTTGATGGCAGCCTTGATGAGCCATTTTTCTCTCGACTTGTTCTTATTGCCGTTCCACCAGAGCTTCCAGCGCCAGGTGCTCTTGCCCTTGTCTGCCAGGGTGATTGTATTCAGGGCTTCTTGTGCGGCGCCTGAAATGGCCTTGTTGGCGTTGGTGAGCAACTTGATGAGTGGACTCACAGCGTCGATACAGCGTAGGGCTCCAGCCACGCGGATAGCCTGTACCATCATGGATGTTTCAACCTTGCTGTTGTCCTTTATAATCTCCAGAGCCTCTTGAGCAACCTGCGGTTCTTTGCTGGCCAGTCCGTGCAGGGCTTCCAGACTCTGCACCGCGGCATCCCGCACAAGAGGAGCCTGGTCAAAAGCTAATCTTGCCACAGCCTTCAGGCTGCCCGTAGACTTGATATCTCCGAGGGCGAGTACTCCGTGAAGCCTGACGTTTTTGTCTCCCGATTCAAGAATACTGATCAGGCCTGGTACTGCGTCTTCGCCGAAGCCTGTCAGCACTGCAATCAGCCTGCTTGCCAGACTTGCGGAAGGGAATCGGCCATCCACCCGGTCGATACGGGTTCTGCCCGGGAATCGATCCAGAAGGGCGTCCAGCCCGATGGCTCCTGCAGAGGCCAGTGCGTCAGCAGCTTCTCTGGCTCTTCTTTCATCAACGCCTTCCAGCACGTCAACCAGTTTTCTGGCTTCAGACTCATCAACCGGACCTGTGAGCGTATCGGTAGTCTCGCTGGATCTGGCGGGTTCAGCTTTTGCCTGGAGCACAGGCTGCGATGTTACGGCTGGTGCGGTTACGGCAGCAGCAGTGCCAGGTTTGGCGACAGCCTTGTCTGAGGATTTCTTGCCACCCTTCCGGCCCTTGTCACGGTTTTTGGTTTTCTCTGCTTTGCGGTCGGAGTTTGTATCGTCCTCGGCCTCAGATTTTGCTGCAGATGTAGCTTCAGATTTAGCTTCGAGTTTTGGCTCTGCCTTGGCTGGTGGTGTGGACTTGGCTTTT
>CAYZFJ010000152.1:0-8199 GCA_964477705.1 uncultured Myxococcia bacterium
TGGTGATATGGAATTGAAGCTTAACAGAACACACATACGGCATGCCGTGCCCGTACAGGCATAACGCAAGATCTGAACAACAGCAGACATAAAAGGGGGTGCTGGGCTGGGTGGCATGGAATTAAGGCTTAACCGAACACACACCCGCCGGTACCCTTATGCACCTTGAGCTGCCAATAGCTCACCTTCAACTTTCCCCTTTCCATCTCCCGCTGCCCGCTGCCCGCTGCCCGCTGATAACTTATCTCTCGTACTTGCGGATCCGCTTCTCCATCTGCCCCCACCACTGCTGCCATTGCTCAATGTCATCTCCGAAATCCCGCCCAGAGAGCTCAACCAGCACATCACTAATAGCTAACCGCACCTGGCTCTGAGCGAAGTCATCCCCCCTATGCCTGCCCAGCAACTGAATAAGAGCAGGGACCAACTCCTCCCGTCGTTCCGGATGCATTCTTGCTAAATGAATTATGGCTTGGCCAGCCTCAGTCAGCACCTGCCTCCCTATTGCCACTGAATCCTCCTGCAAAAACTGGAGGAGTATTTTCTGTGAACCAGGACCATTCCAGGCAGCAACAGACAACATGGCAAGAGCCGAAACCCCCTGCCCAGTCTCAATAGTAGATGCTTTGGGAGTAGCGAAGCCAGCACACTCCTGAGCAAGCCCCCCCAGCATCTCGACCATTGGCCTGCCGCTCTCGCCCCTCCCCCCACTGTCAGCCAAACCATCTGCCTTCCCCTTGACCTTGCCGGGCCAATAGCTATCGCCGCTCTCACCCCACCCTCCGCTGTCAACCAAACCCTCTGCCCCCCCCACCTGTCCCACTACCGCCCCCCCACCTCGGCTCCCCGCCACTACCCCATGCATCCAGACTGCCTGCAGATTATCAACTGTCTTACTATCCAAACAGACAGCCCTGTCCGCTCCTGCCACTGAAGCATCAGCCACCTGACCGGATACCCCAGATAAGAAAGTCTCCGCTGAGGCCAGGTCACTCAGATAACCCTCCTTAAGCAAAATAGAGGCGCAGGCTCTCCTCACAGAATCCAGAGGCCATTTAAGGACTAGCTCAACCAGGCGCAGCTCCTCACTGCCAACAAGACTCCCAGCCTGATAGTCTGTTGCAAGCCAGATTGACAGCTCAGCCTCTGCTTTCTTACTGCCCCTGGAGAGAAGATCCAGATAAAGATCTATCCGCTCCAGGACCGGCAGAGCGTGCGCTTTGGCCAATTGCTCATTCTCCCATTCGGGATCGAGCGCACCCTCACCGGTTCCTTGATTCAGGGCGTCCACAATTGTTTTAGAACAAGCCTGACCGTTGTCAGTGCTGGACTTGAAATAAAACAGACCGCCCAGCAACAAACCAAGAACCAACAGACGGATAATCTTTCTGAACTTCATGGAACCTGCCCCATATCAATGTGATGAGTAGGGAATTGAAAAAATGCGCCCCAAGTATACGAAACGGATAACAAAGGAGAGCATCAAACACAATCCCCCGAAAGCATATATTGAGGTTTTTACCAAATGACGTTAGATTGATCAGGTCGTCAAATGCACTATATCAGCACCGGAGGTCGAAAAATGATTGATGATGATTCCGGAAAATCAGGAGTAGGACTCACAGAAAAACTGTTGTCCCGCGTAGAAGATGTACAGGCTCGCATCACCAGTCTGAAGGAAGAAGCCGAACGTCTGAGAGAGACCGTCATCCAGCAGCGCCGGCAAGGGCAAAACCATCTGGAGACAGTGATGCAGTTTCTGCAGGATCACGGAAAGACCAAACACGACGAGATCAAAGCTAAAATCAACAGCATCCTAGAAAAAGGTAAGGGACATACCGAAGAGGCTAAAACCCAGCTCCAGGAGTATCTCTCTACCCTATCTAAAGATGATCTTCTGGAGCTGATCAAGGCGAAAGAGCTGAAGCGAGGAATCCACGATATTGGCCAGGACATGGTCAACTTCCTGGGAGTTGCATCCAAAGAAGACCTGGCCCGACTAGAAGCCAAGATAGACGAGCTCATGGTCGCCCTGACCCAGGCAGGCTTCCCCAGCCAGGATTCTCCTGCCCCTGTCAGCCAAACACCTCCGGAATCACCGGAGGAATCCCCAGAAGACTGAACACCACTATTTCGACAACCACAATAATCACCAAAAAAAAAAGCATAACTGCGAAAGTAACCCTTCCAGCCACCACTCCTTGCGCCTGCAGCAGCCAGCCCGGCAGCAATAAAAGCCACTGTCAGCAAAAAAAGAATCCGTCCATTGTACACAGTCAAAATAATGGTCGCATATGATCGTTCAAAAGACTCCATAATACTCCAGTTTTCTTAACATGATGGTTTGGGGTTCGTAATCACCAGGACAGGCCCAAAACAAAAAGAACAGCACACAACCTTGCTCTTCACCATAAAACCCCATTGTCAAACAGACAACAATCATTAAAGATCAATACCATCAAAAGGAATACACGCTTTGCCCTCGTCTAAAATGGCAACCTGCATTATTATTGACCAACCATGCCTTTTTAACCCAGGAAAACAACCATAAGGCTGGCTGGCCTTGACCATGGTCGCATTCTTCCCGTAAGGTGGGAAGCACGTTTATAAAACTGTGATGATGCAATACAGCCGATGAATTGCACCAACGGGAGCTCTGTTAACATGAAGGAAATTTTCACCAGGAACACCGGGCTTTATCATATCCTGCCATGCTACACGCACCTCTCACCCCTGCTTGCCGGGCTTCGAGTGGCAGAGGTGGGATGCGGCACGGGAGAGGGGGCTGCATGGTTATCTGGCGGAGTATGCTCCAGTGTTCTTGGTCTCGAGTCCGATGAAGGGAATCTGCGCAAAGCCAGAGAGCTATCTGGCTCCACCGCCTTGAACTGTACCTTCACCAGACTTGACCTCACCACTTCAGGCAGCCTTGAACAGACTCTGTCATCCTTCAAACCCGATGCAATCATTGCTCTGAACCCCAATCCTCAGATTCTCAACCCTGAGAATATTGAACGATTATCGGCATGTTGTGGCGAACATGGAATGCTGGTGCTCCAAGTACCCAATCCTTACCGACATAGACTACCAATCGGAGAGTGTACGGTATTCAGGGATTTCAAGGTTTCGGTATTTCAGGTACTCCAGGAATTACAGACCAGGTTCAGTAACATACGGATTGTGGGGCAAAGACCTCTGCTGGGATTCATGTTTTCAGATGAGCATCAGTGGGAACTGGCCGCACAGCATAATGTCACGTTGAATACAGATCTGCTTCGAGGCCAGTTACAGGAGCCCTTCGGCTTTCTTCTGCTCTGCTCAAGGCTACCCCTCGAACTTGTTGCAGAACAAGACCAGGTAGTCGGTTTATCCTTTGATGAGTTCGCCCAGTCCCTGGCAATGTTATGCAGACAGTCAGCCGAACAGAGTGTGGCAAGCAGCATGGCGGCGCAAGAGCCCCAAAGCACTGTACCACAGAACAATACCACTCCGTGGTGCAGCAGCGGTGCTGCAGCCAGAACCATGGCTCCCCAGGGAGGAGCCATCTGCCTCGATAAAGATGAGTATTTTGCTCAAACTCCTGCTAAGGCCGAACAGGTTCTTGACCATACCATCACATCCGGGGGCAGGTTGGTCGACCAAACTGAGACCATCTCCCGCGCCGAAACCCGCACCGATAGCGGCATCAAAACCAGCCCCGAAACCACCTCCACAAACAGTGATCATCCCGATGCTGCTGCTCCTGGCCCATCACCATGGTCACCGGAATGCCAAATACACCTGCTGGAACAGGAAACAAACCGGCTACGAACAGAGGTGGCTATTCGAGACTCCCTGCTCCTGCTGTGGGAGAGCACGACCAGCACACAGAAGAGAGCTGCCAGGGAAGAGAACCCAACCCATGTTCCCGAGGACGTCTCCACAGAAAGAATACGGCTCAAACTGGAGAACCGAGCTCTGCACAGTGCTCTGTTTAATACGGCTAATAGCTTGAGGGAACATCAGCAGACCCTGCGAGAAACCGTAGTTACTCTCCGGGAGAGGAGCTCAGACCTGGCGATATACAAGCAGAAACTGAATGCTCAGCAAACCACAATTGAGGAGACGCAGGCCAGGCTTCAGGAGGCTCTTGCCAGAAATGAACAGCTAGAACTGGCCATCCAGGAACTGGAAGCAGAGCGAGACCGGCACATCTCTTCTAGTGAACACAAGGACAGCCAGGAGCAGGAGACACCCCTTTGTGTCGTTGATTTGCCACAAGCCAGCACCAGTACAGGTGACAACACAACAACAGTAGCCATCCCATTGGTATTGCAGCAGTTTGACGAGCTGAGGCAGGCCGCCACCACCAGCATGGCCAGAATCAAGGCACTGGAGGAGTGGCTGGTTCAAGCTGCCGGCAATCTGGAAAAGACCAGAGAAAAGCTGGTATCATCACCAGCCAGAGCCACCACCAGAACCAAAAAAGCATCGGCTGCTGATTCTCCAGGAACCACAGCCCAGGGAGAACCTGAGCCCAGCCCATCGCCTCGGCGCACGAACCGGCGCCCAGCAGCTACCACCAAGGAAAAGACCGAGTAAAACGGAAGCTATACACGGCACGCCGCATGTGTGTTCGGTTACGCTTGGTCTGTTGTGATTTGGGTCTGGTGCCACACCTCCCACCCACTCCACACCTCCAACCCAACATCTGTAGGGGCACGGCATGCCGTGCCCTTCGTCAGCGGTGCACCCAACTCGCCCTAAACAATTTTTGGAAATCTACTTGCCTTAAAAGGACACGTATGCGGCATGCCGTGCCATTCGTCAGCGGTGCACCCAACCTATACGGCTCCCCTGAACCGTCCGCACCATGAACCATACACACTCCACTGACCACTGCCCACTGACAACTTTCACCTCGCCCCTCACAGGAGACGGCTGTGATACCAGCACTTATTCCAGTTGAGAATAGAGGGACCAAAAATGGCCAGCCAGACCAATCTGTTAAGGGAGTAGCAGCCAGGCACAATATTACTGCTATCCACCTCCAACAACCCCTGGAGAGCAGCCTTGAGTCCACTGTATATGCGATCTTCGCTCATCTGCCCGACCTTATTAACCAACAGTTCAACAAGATATTCTTGAACGGCAGTGCTCACTGCGGTGGTTACATCCATCTTCTCATTCACCACACTGCGGTGTATGTCAGACAGCATAGTGATCCTCCGTCCACCAAGTTCTTTCCGATACCAGCGCATGAACTCCGCCATAAACTTACCCCCATCACCCTCTTCAAGAAGGGCGATTGAATAGTTGGAACGGAGCATGAACTCACCAAACCCGGTAAGAGTATCCCTACATGGAATGAGCTTCTTGACCAGGCTCCCCATAGACCCATCAGTAAAAACTGGCGCAAAACCGTACGAGGCCCAGAAGTTGCATCCTGAGCCGTTGGCTATCTCAGGCCTGATGCACCTGCCAACTTTACAGCTAATTTCCGGAGCGACCTCATCAGAGTCAGTGTGCATGTCCATATCCCCACCACGAATGAACCTGTAAAAATCAGAGGCAGGTCGAAGATAATAAAAATTCATCCCCATGGACCGCGACAACCACTCAAACAAGGCAAGCATCTCGGTTTCACTATCCGACGTGGCAGCCCGCACCCTCGACAACAGCTCCTGACGGTACATCCCAACACTTAAGCCCTTGCTGCAAGAAGCGCCCTGCCCATAAATGAGATTAATCTCTTTCATGAAGAGCCCCTGCTCATAGTGAATCCTGAACCTGGGCTCAAAATCCAGGCTTCGTAAAATTACCTGAGCCTGTCCCAATTTGCCTTCACGGGCTTTATTATCGAGCAGCCGGGTGATGGTACTCTTATCATTCATGTACCTGACAAAGACAATCTCATGCTCATACCCGTTTGCGTGGGCAAAACCACAGTATTGGTTGTCAGTGAGCCTGTGACTACTCGGTGAATCACAAGAACCACCGAGCGGTCCCACAACAGCCACACCATCTCCCGGAGCACCCGGAGCACACAACCCACTGACTGCCCTGCTGTTCCTGACAACATGACTGGGTGTCCCCCTGCCCATATCCTGTTGCTGCTGGCTTTTGCCACCCACTTGCTCATCCCCTTCACAAGGAGCCTCCAAGGATCGTAACGCCTGCCTTACGAGTGCAAAATCTTTAATCTCCAGCCCCCTGTCCAGGGGCAGTTTCCAGTTTCCATTAATGAGCTTGAAGTATTGCTCAGCTCCAGACCAGAAGGCTTCACGACTACAACAAGTCTCTGAATCATTATCGAACTCACCGGTCACGGGATCCAATTCAAATGCAGCCCGCTTAAAGGCATCCAGCCAGTTGTCCTCACCATGATTACTCACCAGCTCATCTGCCCTGGCCCGGATGGTATCCATGTGAATATCAAGAAATGTTCTTACCTGATAAGACACGTCTCTCTCCTGAATAAACCAGCGGATCTATTCCTGAATCAGTTCATTGTTCTGCAGCGGTAAGTTAGCTGGCTAAGCCTGGACTACCTTTCGCACTAAGGTAATCCGCCATCCTTGCGAACTCCAGCACATCCAACATTTCGGGCCTTACTGACGGGTTAATCCCCAGATCAGTCAAGACTACCAGAGGTTGCACCACTCCAGCGAATTCCAGACAGTTCTTCAGTGACTTACGTCGGTATTGAAAAATAGATCTGACCAGATTAATAAACAGCGCGTCATCACAAACCGGATGGAGCGCCTGGTGCCGGACCTGAAAGCGCACCACCCCTGACATAACCTTGGGAGCAGGCACAAAAGCCTCAGGCCGCAGCTTCATCACCATGGTAGCATCTGTATACTGCCGACAAATTACCGAAAGGGCACCATAGGTTCTGCTCCCTGGTGGAGCAACCAACCGGTCCGCCACCTCTTTTTGGAAAGTAAGAACCATCCGATTGATGTGAGCTCTTGCCCTGATTAACATCATCAGGATTGCCCCCGACACGTTGTAGGGCAGATTCCCCACAACCACCATGGGTCTCTGGGCCTGAGCTGCCACCTCTCCCACATCAAGTTTAAGGGCATCCATCTGCAGGACTTCCACATTGGGCAAGGAGGCCGTCTCAGCCCGAGCTACCCCGGCCATCCATTCATCCAGCTCAACAGCCACCACCCTGCCAGCCATCAGCCCAAGCATCCTGGTCAAGGTTGCGGGCCCGGGGCCAATCTCCAGCACAGTGTCGTGATGGTCCGGAGCAGCTTCAGCCAGAATCTTGCATACCAGATTAGGATCTGTCAGAAAATTCTGTCCAAACCTGTAGTTGGCTTTAATGGCGTGCCTCTTCATCACCTGGATGGGCGAAACAAAAGCAGCACGCACTTGAGGAGATACTATCGGGATGCTTTTGTCTTCTGTGCAGTCTTCCTCCCGAATATCGCCATCCACATTTTTAGGGTTTTCCATAGCAGCTCAGATCATCGAAATAGATTAGTCATTATCACTTGCAGGGTACAGTTTCATAATTCCCAATTTGGATCTGCATTAAGGGACATCCATTCCCTGTCCCTCCCCTCGCCACGTGCAATTCGGTACATGCCTGCGGCCGCAATCATGGCTGCATTGTCCGTACACAAATTGCGAGGGGGCAGAAAAACCTGGACCTTGTCTTCCAGACCCCACTCCAGGGCCAGCTCCCTCACCCTGCTATTCGCTGCAACTCCACCAGCCAGCACCAGACGCCCAACACCTTCTTGCCTGCACGCTTTCAACGCCTTGCCAATCAGTACATCAGCGATGGCTTCCTGAACGGAAGCACACACATCGGCCAGCTCTGCTTCAGCAAGATCAACAGCGGATCGCCCCGCCAAAAAATTAAAAACCGCTGTCTTCACTCCGCTGAACGAAAATTCCAGGTTGCCCTTGGCAGACAAGGCTCTGGGGAACCGATACCTGGTCCTGTCGCCCTGGCGGGCCAACCTGTCAACTACCGGCCCTCCCGGGTAACCTAGACCAAGCATCTTGGCGACCTTGTCAAAGGCTTCACCAGCAGCATCATCACGGGTATGACCAAGAGGGATGTAATCACCCATGCCCCTCACCAAGTACAATGACGTATGCCCACCGGACGCCAACATGCCAACAAATGGGAATGCCGGTGCATGCGCCCCATCCCCCCTCACCGCACCAGTACCCGTATCTACACCCGCACCAGTA
>CAYZFJ010000153.1:0-8151 GCA_964477705.1 uncultured Myxococcia bacterium
TTGAAGCTTAACAGAACACACATACGGCATGCCGTGCCCCTACAGACGTTGGGAGGGAGGTATTAGGTGGGTGGGTGGTGTGGCGGTGAGGCAAAAACCAACTCCCCGATGAGGACACATGAAAAACTGGCGTCCAGAAACAACAAAGCCTGCTGTGTTGCAGCAGGCTTTGCTTAAGGGGAGCGGGATACGGGATTCGAACCCGCGACTTACAGCTTGGGAAGCTGTCACTCTACCAACTGAGTTAATCCCGCAACTAGATTATCAATGGTCAGCTTAAGCAGACCACATCCTGAAGCAAGGTAATTCAGGGCGGTTTTCCTGTCAACTTAAAAAAGCCCTGCCTGCTCATCGGTGTCCCGATGTGGCGTACCTTCATCGGCCATGGCATCAGCCACAGCACCTACAGTTGTCAATTCATCCTTCAGCAGAGCCATCTGCCCCTGTGTCAAAATGGCTACACCCCGCTCCATGGTATCTTTCAAAGTTTCCCTAGCTTGTAAATACTTCCCCATAAAACAGAGCAAGTGAACGGCATCAAGACGACAGGACAACCATCCTTCATGCCCAACGCCGGGACATGATGCTGCAACCAGGGCCTCAGCGTAAGCATCATCGGTCAACCCCATCTCCCAATATGCCTTGCCCAGTTCCAACCGTACTTCCGCATCAGTCACGTACTCTACACCCAATGCACTGGCAGACCAGCCCCCAGAGAGAGACCCAACAGGCATAGTCTCATCCAATGCAGCCAGTTCCTCCAGCCTGCCCATCTCGCTCGTACCATCGCCAGGCTCATGCAAGACAACCTCCCCAAGCTCACCAATACCACTACCCAACTCAACCCCACTTCCACTCCCACTAGCCTTCCCCTTACGCTTCAGCTTCATCATCCGCACCCGTGCTAAATGACGGGCCACCACGTCATCACCCGGGAACATCTCCACCCCCTCCACAAGCACACTTTCAGCGGTCTCCAATAGCCCTTCCTTCATAAAAAAGTCTGCCTCGGCCAGAACGTCGCAGACCATAGCCCCACCCGCCTCAACAGAAACAGAACCAGGAACAGGCGGCGTCACTACGACTCTCGAGACCGCTGCCCCACCTGAGTCCCGTCCTCCCCTGCACTCACCATGTTCTACGCCGAAACCCGCCACGTCTCTCGCAGATGGCACATCAACCTGAGGCACCACCACAGGGCTCTCACTACAATCACGCTCTGCTTCAGCACCGGTCCCCACCTTCAAGGACTTGGATAATAACCTGGTCGCCTCTTCATTCAAACCACGCTCACGACAGATCTGCTCAGCCTGCTGAAGCACCTGCACCGCTTTGCCACCCTCACCCATCCTGGCAAACACCTCCGCTGCCAGCTCCACAGCCAGAGCACCATCCCCCCTTGCCCCCTCATGCTGGAGCCATCGCCCAAGGTGAGCCAAAGCCCCTGCGTACTCCCCAAGTCCCATATATTTACGAACCAGCTTTTCACGAAGCTTCCGATTTTCAGGCTGGAGGAACACTATCCGTTCGCCAAGCCTCAGATAATCGTTGAGACTCCACCGCTTATGTCCGCTTATCGGCGTCGGCTCTCCTTCCGCCGCTGCCCCTTCCTCCAAGCTCACACTTCCCGGGCCGCAATTATCATCAGTCTCCTTCTCCAATATGGCAAACGCAGCCTGCAGGTACTCAAACGCTGATGAACGATAACCGCTCCCCTTGGTCGTTCCCTGAGAGGACGCAGCCAGCAAAAGAGTCTCACCAAGCTGGATCATAGCAGATGCATTATCCGTTTCGGAAGCGCACACAATCTTCAGCAACTCACCTGCTTTTTCATATGCGCCTTTATGAATATGCTGGGCAGCAGCGTACATATAATAACAGTTCGCTTCCCCGGGGCAGCCATTCATCTCCAGGCTCCTGGCTGTCTCCTCTAACAGATCTGCTTCATCAGGCATTAGAGGCAGAGCCATATCCCTGAACACAGTCACCGCTTCGACAATCTTGCCCCCCTGGAGCAACCGCCGACCAGCAGCAACATAAGCCGCTACCGCATCCTGCGCCTGTCTGGAACGCTGATGGATTTTTCCTGCTTCCACCAATGCCTCTGCGTCTGTGGGGTATTTTTCGGCAATTCTGCCCAAAACCTTGAGCGCCTTTTCTAGTTCCCCCTGGAACACATGCCTGCGTGCTTTGTCTAGTGCTTTAGTGATTTCGGTTGCCATCTGATGCCATTTAAAGTTTTCACCATCCTATTGTCTGAGCCTGTGGCGAGTCAAGAAGAGCAGGTGGAGAAAGAGGAATTCCAGCGGTGACAACAAGCAGAGAAGGTTGCCCATGCCAGGTTGTCGGTACTCCGGACCTGCCACCTCAGAGCAAAACCCATCTAAATGAGATAAGTAGAGAAGATATTATTCGTAATGTTTAGGACGAAGTCGGAAGATTCGTTGGCCTGACCTGCTACCCAACACAGAAGAAGCCCCATAATGAACCACCATGGTATCATTTTTTATAGAGTTGATCCTTGCCTTCTCCTTGCCAATCAACTGCCCCACCTTGACCACATGGCTGCCGCCATCAGGATCCACCACCAAGGCCATTGGTTTCTTCACTCCAGTGATGGCCCCTACCATAACAAACTGATCCAGCGCATATCTAGTTAAGGGTTCAATCCCCTTTTCCCAGTTTTCAGGTCCAAGTTCCTGAAAATTAAATACTCCCTGGCTTATGGATTCTCTAAACTGCTCATCGAATGAGAACGGGTCTTGCAGCAAATTCCTTGCGATGGGCAATTGGACCAGACTACCTGGCTGACCATCTATGATGCTGTTGCAACTCACCAGAAAATCCCCGTTATTATCTTTTCCATCCGTTCCAGCAACAGCTTCTTCCACGACCAAATTCTGTACAGGCGTCACCACCACACCTGAGCCCTGAACACTCTCCCTCTGTTCCTGCTCAACAGCTCCGACAATCTGCACCCCATCGCCACCCTCGTC
The DNA here is from genome assembly GCA_964477705.1 of uncultured Myxococcia bacterium. Classification (GTDB taxonomy): domain Bacteria; phylum Myxococcota_A; class JAVEVO01; order JAVEVO01; family CAYZFJ01; genus CAYZFJ01. The sequence goes on from CAYZFJ010000153.1 coordinate 2,997, forward strand.
TTCGCCATTAAAATGCCATACCTCTCCTCCCCTGACCTGATCCTTTTCACCTTCACCAGCACATCCACGGTTGAACATCAGTCCGCCCAGAATCAGAAACATCACCACTGACAACCGAGTCAACTCCCCACCCCGATTCCTACCCCACATTTTCACCCCACTTGCTCCTCTCAACAGAGGTGACTCAAAAAGAGTCTTGGTTTTAATAAAATTAGAGTGCACTTCACTCATTAGGGTAATCCTGTGATGGTGACACCAGATGGACTCCACTCACATACACGTCCAAAACTGTCCTGTCTGCCAAGTACTCAAGCTTTTCCATCCGGATGCCGGTTATACTGAACAAGGCAACCTTCTGTTCCATTCTGCCAATAAACTCCATTACCTGGTGGTAGGTTCCTTTTAACTTAATCTGAACGGATTTGGCCTGGAGATACCGATTGGTCGGGGCCGTCCCACTCTCTACGCTGACCACCTCCATGCCCAGTTCCTTGGCAATAGGCTGCAAATCAGAGAGCAGATCCAGAACATCCCCAACAACAGACTGGCTTCCTGCTTGCCCTGCCAGATTCCGTTCCAGTACTGAGATTTTCCTCAGAAGACTGTTGCGCTCCCCAATGGCCAGGTTAAGATCCTGAACCTGCTGTTCCAGTTCACGGCCCCGGTTTCTCTCATGATGAATCTCACCCACCAGGGTGCTGAAGAATCGCAAATAAAGCAACAAGGCGGTCAGGACCAAAACGACCACCAGCAGCAGCTTGACCGGAGTGGATCGAAGAAGCCCTGTTTTATTACGGCGGACAGCCTGCCCAGTCCCAAGCCCAGTCACAGGTACGGGAGTTGGTGTAGACGTATTCTGTACATCAGGCAATGACGTGCCGGCGCTCATGGCATAACCCCATCATCCTGGAGGCTGTTCTCCAACTCGACAAGATCCACTACCTCACCACCCAACATTAACTCATCCATCCCATCATCATACGCTGCGGCAGAAGAACACAAAGCTAGGGGAGAATTACAGGAAAGCGAGAATCTGACTACTTCCCTTCTATCAGGCATATGAACCACCGCACCCTTCAGAAGGTTAAGGCTGACACCTACCCACAGGGGAGATTTTTTCATCCGGTCCACCAGGGATACGACCTGATTCATATCATTGGCGACCCCCTCCATCATAATCTCCCCATTCTGAATTTCCAGCCAGGTAAGCAGAATGAACCGCTGTCCATGCTTCTCGTTTTTCACATCTAACAGACCAGGTTCATCCAGCAGCCCAGCACGACTTAATACCTCACCGTTTTTACCAATAGTGGTGGCTAAACCTAATGCCGACTGATCACTCCCGCCTCCCCCGCCATGGAGGACAAAGGCAACCTCTTCAAGCAGACGGACTCCATTCCCCTTGAGGGCATTATAGTCCTGAAGCTGACGATTACTGGCCTTGAGCTGATCAACGATTCTGGAGATTGAAGGTACATCAGCGACCCTGCTCTCCATAGTGCGAATCCGAGCAAGCCTGATGCTGTTGGCCACTTGGAGCTCTGTCAGCTCTTCTTGCCAGCTCCGCTGCACATGGACCAGTGCTACCGCCTCCCCGCACAGAAACAACAAGAGGATCAGCAGCAGCAGATTACGCCGGCTGCACCCCTTTTTCATGCTGACATCTGAACCTGCTCCCAGGCTTGCACCCTGATCTGCTCCTGACCATGAGCTTGTGTGTGTGCTTACCCCTGTGGATGCCGATTCTTCAACGCCTGGCATGAGGTTAATGCGGATCATCGGACTTTTTCTCCACTCTGCCTGAGCGCCAGTCCCAACCCAACCACACCGGCTGGTCCAACCGCAGCGGCCGCCTCAATCAGATCATCAGTTCCGAGGACTAGATTCCCAAATGGATTGACCACCTCCACCGGAAGCCCGACCATGGTACGCAAAACCTCCCGAAACAAGGGACACCTTGCCAATCCACCTGCTAATATCACCTTGAGCATCTTAACACCTGGGTGATTATCAGTAAAAAAGGTCAGACTCTTCAGTATCTCTCGAGCCATAGATTTAATGACGGGCTGGATAACCTTCCCTTCGAGAGACCACCAGTCACCACCTTCCTTAAATGATCTCCGGCACAACTTAGCCTCTTCAGCTACCTCATACCCCACCTGAAAATGGTGCTCCAGCTCCTCTGTAATCAAGTTCCCCCCCATGGCCAGGTCCCTGGTAAATACCAGGTTCCCCCCGGATATAATCGCCATATTGACTGTAGATGCTCCCCCGTTAAGCAGCAAAACAGCTCCTTCAGGAAGGAGTCGCTCAGTAGCATGCTCATAGGCGTTGAAGGCTGCAAATATATCCAGGTCCACAACTACCGGCTCAAGACCGGCATCCCGAACAAGCTGGAGGCGCTCTTCCACCAGAGTCTTCTTTACTGCGGCGAGCAGCACATTCATAGTTACACCACCCCCGCCCCCACTTCCACCTCGACCTGACTCTGGACCTGCTCCAGCCCCGGCCCCAGCCGCAACCGACCTGCCCATAATATGCATATCCAACACCATCTCCGCCCCATCCCATGGAAAATGCTGATCCGATTCAGATCTGATACGCCGCAGTGCATTCTCATGGGACATAACCGGCAAGGTGAGATGTTTGATTAGAACAGATGGGCCCCCAATAGAGACTGCCGCCTGCCTTCGATCCGTATTGAGCTCTGCCAACAGTCTGGACAGTGTTTCAACTACTGCCTTCCCATTATATAGAACTCCATCCACAAAAGTACCTTCAGGATAGGCGGCCATGGCAATCCCCTCAAGTTCCAGGTCATGTCTCGACTGTCCCAGCTGAAGCACTTTCAACGAATAGGAGCCTAGATCAACTCCCAGCAACATTCGACCTTTACCCACAATGCCTCCAATTCCGCATCACGGGAACATAAAATGCACATACCACGCAAACTGCACATGTTACTCGATAAAATTCACATGGGCAAGTTACCTCTCTGCCCATTCGATTTCAATTTGGCTTAGTATTTAAAAAATCATGACCATAGCCATGAAAAAATGTCAATAAAAGGACAACCGCCTGGAAGGTGTTAAACTTCGGTATGCGCCTTAGAGCCAAACCACTGCCCAGCACTTCCTTAGCAGCGTGGCCGGCTTATCACAGGATGGAACCGAAACACTGGCAGTCCAATGAGCGGAATGAGATGACGGCCGATAAACAGTGCCCGGAACATAACCGGACTGAACTTAACTGAATTGAGACAATGAGAAAAACGACCGGCATGGGAAAGACACCATATACCGGGTGGCATGAACACCAACATGAAGCCCAATCCAGATTAGATGGACTGCGTCGTCCTCTGCTCATATTCGCCCTGTACCTGGTCCTGTGGCATGGACTGTCAATCTGCTGCCCAGAATGGCTCCCCCCTGCATTCACCACCGTGTTGTTACACAGGACCATGCCCGAAGCGCAAGCATCATCAGCATCATCTTCCCGCGCCACTACCAGCAACCGCAACCATGACCACCACCCAGACACAGAGATGGGCTGGCCGCCACCAGCCAACGGCCAGCATGGATATGCTACCTTGGAAACGGGCCTGGGCATGACCGGCAGTTCTCCGGTCTTGACTACCCGACTCGGTCTGGTAGCAGAATTACAAAAAGCAGGAATAACCATGGGGCTGGGACTGCCATTCAGAGTGAACATCTGGGAGGATAACAGCCCTGCCTTTACCTTACGCACCGAAGACTGGAACGAGAGGAGCGATTACCTGGGGCTCCTGCGGTTCCTTGACTACCAGACTCCATCCGACCCCATCTACGCCACAGTGGGAGAGCTATCCTCCATCTCCATCGGCCATGGCACCATTACCGGGCAATACTACAATCAGCTACAGAGAGACCATCGCCAAACGGGCATCGCGCTAAATGCTGCCTTTATCCAGGGAGGCATTCAGGCAATGGTGGACGACCTGGCCGATCCGTCAATGGCAGGCGGTAGGTTTACCATCAGGCCCTTGGCTATATTGGGTCTAACCACCAGCACACCTGCCCCCATCCGGGAGATGACCGTGGGTATGACTGCGGCAGGTGACGCTTTTACCGACGATCGGGCTCACCAGGCTGGGTTACAGGGAGGGGTATTCATTTTCGGGTTTGATGTGGACCTGCCTGTCAGGATAACCAGATTCCCCCTCGCCATAACACCATATGCTGACTTCAACAGGATTTGGGGACTGGGATCCGGGCTACACATTGGCACCATGGTAGAAGCTGTTTTCGCCCGAGCCTACCTGGACACCTCCCTGAAGGTTGAGTGGCAGCACATGACTGGCACCTACCAACCCCAGTACTTTGGCCCCATGTATGAGCTAGAGAGGCTTGGGTTCCAGGGACCCACCGCCCAGACCCATGGCACTGGCTCAAGCTCAAGCTCAGGCTCAGGCTCAGGCTCAGGCGTGGACCCTAAATCCACCATGCTCCTGCATCCCGACACCATGGTGGACGACCAGGGCCTCCATGTGGAGGCCGCTATCAGCATCGCATCCAGTGTTAGTCTGTCAACAATGATTACCCACGCATTTGCCCGAAACCAGAGCGCTCTGGCAGTCAGAGCCCAATTGATTAACCTGGGAGCCATGCGCCTTGGAGCATGCTATCTGCGTCAAGGCCTTGCTGGAACCAGGCTGGGTGATCCTGTCTTTTTGGAGAACTCCACCATGCTAATGGGTGAAGCCAGGCTGCAGGTCACCCCTGCCCTTTATTTCCATTTTCAAGGAGGAAGGCACTGGGAATTTGAAGGAGAGCGGTTATCTAATGCCGGATGGGACTGGACTGGTGGGGGCGGGCTCAGGATCTGGTTCTGAATTTTAGATTCTTGATGTAGAGTTTTGGGTTCTGAGTTCTGACTTCTGTACAAGAGTTACCAACACCACCAGGACATCATCTAAGCTAAATAATCAAATATCTCAAACATATCAGACAGTACAGATAGTATAGTCATCAGCTATATGAGTATTCCATCCACCCCGCTTGGTGGCCGCTAAAGCAAACTGGTGGATAGGAGGATATAAAGAATTGACAATTTCAGACAATAACAATCAGATCTACCCATTAAAATCAGCCTTGAGCACTAGACAATGCAGGGCAAG
>CAYZFJ010000154.1:0-8137 GCA_964477705.1 uncultured Myxococcia bacterium
GGGTCCATAGAGCCGTCCTCCACATTCCGCCATTCACCACTCCCTATGGGCTTGACCCGTTCCACTTGCCATGGGGAGAGAATAGTGAACCGAAACCCTTCTTCGCAGAGGACAGTTACCACATCGGCATTAATCGCAGTCTCTGGCAGCCAGATCCCTGCAGGCTTCCGTTTATATCTAGTCTCAAACTCTCTGGCAGCCCAGCGGATCTGGGTTCTCTGGTCCCGCTTCGACAGGAGCGGGAGGATGGAGTGGTTGTAGGCCTGGGCAAGTGCTCTTTTGCGCAGTGGTGGGCTGCCCCCAAATTGCTGTTGCTGTTGTTGTGGTGGTGGCTGTGGTTGTGGTTGCTGCTGGCTGGGGGGGGGCTGTTGACCTTGTTGGCTCAGTGGGCCAGGTTGGTCTTGGGCTGGCTGGGGCTTTGGGGATGACTGGGGACGCAGCAGGGAAGAGCGAGGTGGCATGGGGGGAGCAACAGTTGATGTCCCAGAGAATGCCGACGACAACATGGCCTGACGACCAGTTACTTGTACCCGTTCCGATTCTACTATCCGTCTATAAACCAGGCTGTGTGCATGTCTGTAGAGCCAACTCATCAGAGTGGGACCAATGTTAAAGGAGAGCATCGCATAGTTGTTGACCATGTCGATGATGAAACCCCGGTCATTGACTATGCGAGCCCAGGCATTGGACTCGTAACACTCTGCTGTGATTCGCCGGTTCCAGTCATGGTATGGGGCTGCCTCGTTCTCCTTCTCTAGGGCACCTGTCCATGGGTTTTCCCTGGGGGGTTGGTAAAAATGGCCATGCACCACCAGGTGGACCTTACCGGCTCCCGGGTAATCTTTAGAAGGTGAGCCACTGCCTGAGTCACTGTAGTAGACAGGTGATGATTCACCGGCCATGCTGCCGCCGCTCTCTTCTTGGGGCTTCTGGTCTGCAGAAATAGTGGCTTCAAGGGACGCTGCCACATGGTTGCTGGGGTTTGTCTTGCTCTCCTGCCAAGAGAGCGCAGAGGATGCCAGGGATGAGGGTGATGCAGGTGATCCCATGAGCAGGCATTGGGCCGAGTATGGGTTAGTCCAATGTGGTGCAGGGCGGTTGCAGATTGTGGCTATATGCTCCCGTCTGTGGTTCCGGGGAACAGCAGGATATTGGTCAGGCCGAGAGGGGATACGTCCATATCTGGACTCACTCTGGGAATTTATACCATGGGTGTGGTTGGCGTATGGGGAATGCCAGTCCGGCCTGAAGCCCGGTGCTGCTTGCTCTGCTAATGATACCGGTGATGCAGAATTAGACGATGGTGACGATGGTGACGATGGTGACGATGGTGACGATGGTGAATTGTAGCTCAAGCCCATGGTCTCCAGTGGCCATGGTGGCTTTTCCAAGGAGGGGAGGGAGGGACTGTGGGGCGCTGGGGTGTGCTCAGCGTTCTCCAATCCCAGTACGTCAGCCTCAGCAGTTTCATCTATTGAGCTTTTATACTTGTCGTCATTCCGCCCAGTCATAGAATACCTTTTCTATATTTAACCTGCTCATGTGTGTAAATTCTTCAGCTCCTCCCATGCATCTTCCTCGCCGATTCCGTCAATATGGTCGAGTAGAGCCGGCATGAGCGGTGGGAAGATCTGGTAGAGATGGTCATACATGATGTCGCACATCGGTTCCGGGTCCATATTCATCCAGGCAGCCTGTATGTGATCCAGCGCAAGTGCAGCACTCTGGCAGTGATTCTGGAGGTGGAGCAGGCTCTCTCTGAGTAGACCGGTGGCTGGAGCATTGGCTGTCGGGTTGATGCCTCCAGTAGGATTGATTGAATCACCATCCTTCTGGGCCTGCCCTATGGGTGATTGAGCCCCTCTGGTGGGTGGCATATAGTTCACATCCATTTGTAGTTGTCCTATGCGAACAATGGAGGTGATGGCGTTCACGGCAAACCGATCAGCAGCTTGCAATTCCCGGGCCGCCTTTGAATTTTTTTCTGAGATGCCTTTTTGAAGAAAGTCGATTCTACCCCTGACTGCCAGATTGAGTATATGGGCGGCACCAAGCAGATCCCGGACTGCATACGGCACGTATACTGACATGGCCATGGGTTCGGGGCGTCCATTGAGCAGCTCGAGGAGATTCTGGATCAACAGGTAGCTGAACACATAGGTTCTCTTCTGCCGGTCTTCAGTGGGCCTCCAGCCCCAATGGTCTGCAATCTTCAAGTACCTGACTCCCAGACCCGCTCGCATCGGCAGGGACTCTACCGGGGGATCGAAACCTGTCTGCGCCAGATGACAGATGTCAGCAGGGATGGCGTCGGATATCACCCCCAGCATTTTCGCCGAGCCCTCCATGATGCGTACCAGGTATTTGCCGTTTTCCCAGAATACAAAGGGCCTGCGCTTGAGGATCTTCTCAGCAGTCCAAGTTGAAGCGGTGTCTTCTGTGGTAATGCCAGCAGACCTGCCCTTCGCCCCTTGTTGCTCGACCCTCTCGGCAACTTCCCTGGCCCGCAGGGCCGGTGCATCACCTGAGAACCGAGGAGGGTAGTGGCCGTCTATGCGCAGAACCGGGCGGATTTCTGGTACCCAGGAGCGGGGAGACATCTTCTTAATCCTGGGCAGGGCCTCAAGCCGTTCTGGGGATTGGAGGGCGAAGTACTCCTCCGGGGTAACGAATATGACCTCGGCCCGGTGCTCCCCGATGACGATTCGCCATGCTTGCTCAAGGATGGTAAGAGCTGTCTCCCCGAAATCCATCAATTCCAGGTCCTGGATATAGGTGATGAGGCCTCCATCAGTGCAGGAATCGATTTCAGCCCTCAGAACATCCCCATATTGTGCAACTGCCTCCTCCATCTGGACGGGAAAGCTCTCCCTGTACTGGCCTCGATATTCTTCAGGGAACACTGCATATCGGCCTAGATGGTACCCCTGCCAACGGAGCGGTTCAGGCTGGAGCCGGGTAAGGGGCCGCCAGATCTCCTGAGAAACAGGAAAATTCCTTGGTATTATGGCCAGGGGGCGCCCGCTCTGGTTCCCTGTATATAGAAATGGGGTATAACGCAGATCTGCTTGGGGTGCTTCAGGGTCTTCGTACTCTAATGTCCCCAGGTTATGGTCAGGATCCGCATGGAACAGATAGTCCATTCCCAGCTTGCTTACACCCGAGAGCACGCTCTCGTTCACGCTCAGCTCGGTAGGGAAGACCCCGCGGAGCCACGGATGTGGGATTTCCAGTTCTCCGTGCAGGTATTCCATATTCCAGCCCACTTCAGATACCACCTCTGCGGCACTGAGCAGAGCCGGGTGTGTATGGAATGCGTGAGTGTAGATGGGGTGGAGGATGCCTCGCACGTAGGCCTGCTTCATGGCGATAAGTGTGTGTGGAAAGACCTGCCCAATCTGAAAGAGCAAGGATGTGCTCGCATCCAGGCAGACCGGAACCCCAAGATCCTCAGCAAAACGGATCAGTTTCAGGTATACATCTCGCCCTTCTTTCCGTCTTTTGCGAAGGTAATTGTCTGGAGGAATGAGGTGTCGCAATGGATGATTTTCAGGCAAATAGCTGAGCATTAAATCTGGATGATCCCAGATTATTTCGTGGCCATGGAACAGCATTATCACGTACACGGTCTTCATCAACTCTCCCAACTCACCTGCTGATAATCGAAATATTATTCTGGATGAATGGTTGCCGAACCTTTGAGTTGCAAGCTGCAAGTTGAAAGTAGCAGGTGGAAAGGAGGTTGGACGTGTGTTGGGTCTGGTGGCACCCAACCCGCCGCACCGCAGTACAGTTTCTGCTACTCCCTGCTGACTTTTCACCTCTGTCGTAGGAGCGAGCGGCGCTCGCCCGCAATGGAGATGGTGTCTCACACTGCCAATCCTCTCTGCCGGTACTCTCTGAACCCTGAACCACCTACAGACTACTTTCTACTCTCAACTTTCCACTTCCATGGGGGTGGTAATTCCATCCTTAATAATTATGTGATGAACTACCCATTCATTTGCTCGGAGGTTTCAAATCATCGTTACTCCTTATCGTGTTGCCCTTAAATTGCTCGCATGCTGGCAGAAGATCACTGTCCTGTTTCTGTCTGGATTTCAGTCGCTGTTGTTGCTGCTGGCCCGCCTCAAAAGAGGTATGGCCATGGCACGATTTCTCTTGCCTGCATTTCTTGTGGTCATCGGGGGCGGGGTAGCCATCATCGCCTGTTCATCGCAGGAATCAACGGAAGATGGAGCACGGCCCGCAGCCTCCAGCAAGGAGCAGGTAGCTTCACCTGATGAGGATGTGAAGGATAGGGCAATGGTGGTGATCCGAAACTGGGTGGATGGATTGCGGGATCTGGCTACAGATGCGGTGATCTCTGCCGCATCACATGCCCTTGATACCGGTGAACTTCGTGTTGGTCCCACACAATCTTCTAAGTCTTCTGGCAAGTCTTCTCGCAAGGCGTCCCATGCAGCCAGCCGGAATGAACAGCAGGCCAGACTGCCCTATTCTGAAGCGCCTGAGGGAGCATTGGGGCCTGGCAACCCGGAACCGCTGGCGCCTGGTGAAGTGTCGGAAGAGGTGCTCTATCGACTGGTGCGCAAATTTAATCCAGCTATGGTCTTTACCAGTGTGGATGTGTGGCCTGTTGAGGTGGGTTATCTGTGGGCAGAGGGAGGGGGAGATCTGCGGCGGGTACAGATTGAGACAGGGCTTACGGGGATTCCGAAGACTGTGCCAGGTACGGATGAAAAGGTGCTGGATGGGGCTCTGTTGGATTCCCATGAGTGGGGCAAGGCGGTTGCGTTTGGTGCGCCTGCCGGTGGAGGGGGGCTTGGTGGTGACGCTGGTGATGCTGGATCTGGGGCGGGGGAGAGCAGAGCGACCAGGACTGGCGGTCAATACAGAACCATCTATTATGTTGATGGACCTGGCACCAATGAAGGGCCAGGCCTCAAGGAGTCATCCTGGCTTTCTTCATGGAGACGCATCCAGGGACTACACGGGCTCCTGGAACCCACCCGAGCGCCCTACAAGCCTACCCAGTACGCCCATGTGTTCTGGCTCGACAAAGAGCGAGACCTGCTGGCCATCCAGTACTGGTTCTTCTATCCCTTTAATAAGTTCATAAATAACCATGAGGGGGATTTCGAGCACATAAATGTGATCATAAAGCTGGAACCTGAAGACAAAACAGATAAAGCAGGTGCAGGGAAAGTGAATGCTGACAGGTCGGCCAATGGTGCGCCACTTGCTACTCGAAGAGCCCGCTCTGCTGAACAAATTGCCGAGCCCATAAGATCACCTCAGGACAGGTTTGATCCATCTCTGAGCCGCCAGGAGCCGGTAGAGTATCATTATTTTGCCCACGGTCAGGGCAGGGCCTTTTTTAAGAATGTGGTCCGAGTAGGTGACGTGACTGGCAGCAAATCATGGGCGTCGTCCTTATCTGGTGGTGGCGTGGGTAGGGAGAGAGCGAAGGATGACGGAGGAAACAGCGAAGTACACCGAGCCGGAGAAGGTGGAAACAGTGTAGGAGGTGTTGGGGCAAGCAGTGTCCAAGGAGATCATCCGGTAGTTTTTGTGGGAGGGCTGGGGGGGCTGGTGTTTGAAGAAGGGGGGACAGTGTGGGGTGGAGAGAATAGTGGAGCATCATGGCCTGCACCAGCCAAATACAGTTGCCTTATGTTTCCATTTGCCACTGAAGATGTGCGGGGGTGGCGAAGAGCCATTCACGCTTCTGATTTTCAGATTATTCTCCTTGATGAACCAGCCCGTATTGATTACGAGAAGAAGCCATGGTTATCGTGGCTCGGCCTCAATTTTTGGGCAGGGGAGCCAGAGACCCCAGTAAATCCCCAGATTCTGAAAATGACAGGCGGCCACTTGGCCCCGCCACAACCAGCCAGCACTGATAGTTGGCTGGGTGGATTGGGAAACATAGGAATGCCGGCCGACAATTCGCCCTGGGAGCCTTTTCAGGTGCCCCGCCGCTGGAAAGTACTCAATAATCCATATGGTGATGAAATCGGTGGAGGCGGAACCAGTCAGGCAGGTGAGGCAGGTGAGTAAAATCAACCCAACCCGCTGTTCTATCTTCATTCCCACCACGGCAGAACTACCCGGTTGCCCCTCAACCCCTGTCTATTACTAGCAACAATTCCGTATAGGGGTAAGTGGCGCTCGCCCGCTGGCCAGATTCTTGCTGAACATGGATTGACCTTGAGGGCGGCCGGACCTATACTGGAGCGCCATTCAACCCAAGTTTGAGGTGTCATATGGAAAAGACCGGTTGCATTGAAATCCAGGTTACCACCCAAGTTCAATCAGAATTTGTTGACGTGACCAAGCTGGTTCAGGACGCAGTGACCCAATCCAGGCTGATCGACGGTACAATTATTGTATTTTGCCCCCATACTACCGCAGGAATGACAATTAATGAGTCTGCTGATCCTGCCGTCAGGCGGGATATGCTGGTCGCCCTTGAGAGACTTGTGCCTTCTGTTGGCGATTACCAGCACCAGGAGGGGAACTCCCCTGCCCACATCAAGACGAGCATGATGGGGTCTTCTGTCATGGTGCGGGTGGAAGATGGCCGATTATGGCTTGGGACTTGGCAGGGGATCTATCTTGCAGAATTTGATGGGCCCCGGGAGCGGAGAATCTGGGTCTGGAAAGTGTAATACATGGCAGATTACAAGTATGAAAATGTGGTTGATGTTGGATTTCCTGGCCATAATCTCAAGGCGCCGGTAGGGGATACCCATGATGGACGGTTACTCCATGAGGCTAAATGGTGGAGTCCCTTCAGCCAACCTGGGGCAGGGGCGGATGGGGGAGGTGGCAGGACTGGAGCGGTGGGGGATGGAGAGGGAGCTGGTGTTGGCGCAGGCGAGGGAACGGAGCGGGGAGGACGCTGGGACCTGACAAGTCGCTCCACCCTGTTTCGTAATGATCCTCTGGTTCAGTGCTGGTTGTGTCCTCGTCAGTGCGTACTGGGTGAGTCCGATACGGGCTTCTGTGGTGTGCGCCGAGTGGTGGGTGGCAAACTGATGACTCTTGTCTACGGAGAGATCTCCTCCATGGCGGTAGATCCGGTAGAAAAGAAGCCACTTTATCACTTTTTGCCAGGAAGCAGCATATTCTCTATTGGTACTGTGGGATGTACCATGGACTGTATTTTCTGCCAGAACTGGAGGCTGAGCAGGGGAAAACCGGAAGACTCCTACTCTAAGCGTATGGATCCTCTATCTTTAGTGCATTTAGTTAAGAGCGAAGGATGTCAGAGCCTGGCTTTTACCTATAATGAACCCACCGTGTTCGGCGAATATGTGATCCAGGCTGCGGCAATGGCTAAGGAGGCCGGGCTAAAGACTGTCATGGTCACCAATGGTTACGTTCATGAGCGGGTGATTGATGAGCTTTATGCAGACATTGATGCTGTCAATGTGGATCTGAAGGCCATGTCGCCTGATTTCTACAGGCGCCGTTCCAGGGCGGGCATAGGCCCAGTTCTGAAAGCCCTCGAAAAGCTGAAAGCTGATGGGAAGGTATGGCTGGAGTTGACCAATCTGCTCATCCCAGGTCTTAATGATGACCCTGACGATGTGGACAATCTGTGTAACTGGGTTCTTGATCACATGGGCCCCCATGTGCCCCTCCATTTTTCTGCATTCTTTCCTACATATAAGGCCACCGAGTATCAGAGTACCCCCAGGGAGAGCATCTTTCGGGCTCGCAACCAGGCTTTGGAGAAGGGGCTGAAGTTCGTTTATACGGGGAACGTGCCCCATGCGGCTGGAGGAGAAACCAGATGCCCGGGGTGCAACGAAGTAATAATTGCCCGGAATGGGTGGCGACCAGAGTTGTTGAACGGCTTTAATAAAGAGACCGGGATTTGTTCGTGCGGGCAGCGCCTCCATGGCTTATTTTAGTGGCTGCTGTAGGGTCACAGCATGCCGAATGTGTGTTCGGTTAAGCTTCAATACCATGCTACGACATGGTGCCATACCTCCCACCCACTCAATACCTCCCTCCTAACACCTGTAGGGGCACCGCATGCCGTATGTGTGTTCTGTTAAGCTTCAATTCCATACCACCAAGCCCTTAAACGCCCTATTACATCTGTTGCGGTTTGGGTCTGGTG
>CAYZFJ010000155.1:0-5003 GCA_964477705.1 uncultured Myxococcia bacterium
ATGAACATACTGCGAAAGCATTGATAACCAGGGTATCACCCAGTTGGGAGACGTTTCCTTCCAGGCTTACCAGGCTGAAATTGCCCTCACCTGTAAATGTGGTCACGTAATCCTTCTTGTCGGGTGAGTACTCGGCTAACTCCAACTGGCTCACATTCCCGCATCCTCTGATTAGAGCGGTATTTATGTTGCTGTCGTTACAGATTTTGATGATCTGGTCGCACAGGTCATTGCCATGCTCCAGGCTACCCAGAAGGAGTTGGGTGTTGTGGGTTGCGGCACTAAGCATGGTTCCTCCAGTTTATATTGAAAGGATTGATGATTGACTGGCAGAACTCAGAAGAAGAAGGCGAGCTGAATTCTATCAGACAATTCCGATGGTAATGCATGTTGTCAAAAATATGCAGGAGCGTCGACAATGTCACTTGGTCGATACCTTTCATAATGATTCGGTTCAATTACGACCCAACTTATGTTCCCCCTGTGTGTATGCAAGTGGGAAATCCGGTAAGAGTGGTATGTAATGGTGCAATAATGCGGTATTACAATGATGCAAAATAAGCGTTGTATGTGAGTAGCTGAGGCGGAGGCCTGGATGCCGTGGGGGCGTGTGTTTGCCTGATGCAGGCTGGGAAACAGTTATTGACCACAGGTAATAGTTGGTGTCTGAGCCTGGAGCACCCACACTTGGAAGGTTCCAGAGATGGTAATGCTATTAGATGGCATAATCACGTTGTTGAACTGAGTGGTGTCCAGCTTTCCGGTCAGCTTGGTACCCTGTGCTGAAGGGCACAAATCAAGGGTGATGTTTCCAAGGGTTGATGTGAACATCTGACCTTCAGAGTTCTTGAAGGTGCCATAAGCTGGAGTAGTGCTGCTGGCTCCCCCTGAAGGCTGGGGGCCTAGCCCGAAATTACCTGGGAATTGTCGTCCAGTCCCGTCGATTTCCAGGGTTATCTGCCTGTTCTCTCCTGGATTTATCCAGATGGTGACCCGGTTCTCTACGACTTTGGCACCCATTTGTTCCATGGTGGCTTGATTGGTCTGATTTATGGCCTGTTGATCGGCTATGGTTCCGATGAAATTGCTCTGCTGATTGGTGTTATTGTTGCCACCACCATTATCAGATGGATCGATGGGGGTAATCTGGTAACATCCTGTTCCGGTTACAGCAATCCAGACTATGGCAGCCAACAGGAGAGATGGCAGCAATGGTGGGGCCTGGGCCAGTTGCATTCGGAGTTGGGCAGGTATGGTTTTGGGGGACATCTTGTAATTCTCCTGAGCATTTCTCCCATATTCTGGCGCACACAATACTTCATTATTTTGTGCAACGCAATTAGCCAATAAAGTGGAACGTGTAAAGGGGAGAGTGGAAAGGTGTGAGGCACAAGGTTCGAGGGAATTACCCTGCCGTGCCCTTAAGAACTCCTTTGGGTAACCAGACCGGCGAAATCGCACCTAAAAATGGAGCGCATATGTTTTCATCAGATAACGATGGTCAAAGCTCTCATAAGTTTAATTCCTGGATGCTTCCTATGCCCCATGATGGCGTAGAATTGGCAGTAGAAGTGGTAGAGCCATCAGGTGATGGGCGGCGGCCAAAGGCAGATGTGATTATTGTCCATGGGTATGGAGATCATCAGGGGCGCTATGTGCATCTGCGCAATGCGCTTGGGAGTGCTGGATATCGGGTGTGGACCTATGATTGCCGTGGCCATGGTAGATCTGGTGGCCGAAGAGGGCATGTGGATGGGTTCCAGCAATATGGGGATGATCTGCAGGTGGTGATGGGATGGGTGAGTGAGTGGAGAGGGCAGGGGGAGAGGAAACGGGAACAAGAGCCTCTGTTTCTGCTCGGACACAGCCAGGGCGGGTGTATCGTTCTCGATTATCTACTCCGTGGCAATAATCACGTGGATGGTGTGATTGTCTCTGCTCCCATGCTCAGGCTTAAAATGGAGGTGTGCAGGCTTAAGGAGTTGACAGGCCGACTCATGGCCCATATCTGGCCCTCTCTCTCGCTCCCAAATGGCCTGACGGCAGCAGATTTCACACACAGTCAGGTAGCCATACAGAAATGGAATGAGGACCCTCTGGTTTGTCGCAAGGCAACTGTGGGGTGGTATGTGGAAGCCGTGCGCGCTATGGCCCGGGTGCGAGCCAATGGTCATAAGGTGAGCATACCATGCCTGTGCATGGTTGCCGGTGATGATCCGGTTGTATCGTCCCAGGCGGTAAAAGATTTCTTCATGGGATTAGGGTCAGCGGATAAGAGCCTTAAAGAATATGATGGGTTCTTCCATGAGATTTTTAACGAGGTCGGCAATCAGAGAGTAATTGACGATGTGATTGAGTGGCTTGACAGGCATAAATAATGCCCGGCCGCCCTGTCTGGTGTTAAAAGTAGAGGCCGTCCAACCCCTTATTACCCGTATTCATCCCAAGGCTTTTCAGAAAACTATCGGGAATGGTTCCTTTCTCAAAGGGAATGAGCAGGCTGCTCGAATCGCCTGGCTTAGACGGCGCTCCCGTGTGCCCATTGGCCCGCACAAACACCACTCCTCCGGGCACGTTGAACGATGCCACCTGGATCATGCTGTGGGCATGCTCCATGAAGTCGGTCCAGATGGGAAGAGCCGCTCTGCCACCTGTCTCCCCATCGCCAATCGGCGTGAAATCATCATTGCCCACCCATACACCTGCCACTAACTGGGGCGAGAAGCCCACAAACCATGCGTCCCTGAAATCATTGGTGGTACCAGTCTTCCCTGCAAGAGGCAGGTTCAGGGAGAGAGCCTGCCGTGCTGTGCCCTCTTTAACCACTGCCGACATCATATCGGCCATCACATAGGCATGCTCTGAGCTCACTACCTGCTGGGCCGCATGGAGGTTGTTTTCCTCCAGCACATTCCCCTCACCATCCACCACTCTGGTAATGAACACCGGCTTGACCGCAACACCCCCTGACGGAAATACCGCATAGGCGGTGGTGAGCTCCAGTGGAGAAACAGAACCTGAGCCAAGGGCAAGGCTCAGGTTGGCGGGCAAGCTGGATTGGATGCCCAGGGCTCTGAGCCTGTCGAGAGCCGATTCAACGCCAATGTGGGCCAGAATCTTTACTGCCACGCTGTTCAGGGATTTGGCCAGGGCGGTGCGCAGGGTGACCGGCCCGTGGTAGCGGCCCCCAAAGTTCCTGGGGCGCCATGTGCCTGATTCGGTACGGTAGGCCACTGGGCTGTCGTTGATGATGGAGAGCTGGGTGTATCCCCGGGAGAGGGCAGCGCTGTAAATTAGCGGCTTAATTACCGAGCCGCTCTGCCTCTTTGCCTGTACAGCCCTGTTAAACTCGCTCTGTGAGAATGAATAGCCACCCACCATGGCCCTGACCAGTCCAGTGTTAGGCTCCATGGCAACCATGGCCCCTTCAATATGGGGGAGCTGAAAGATTTCTGCCTTGATGGTGCCCGAATCCTTCAACTCGATTACCCGGATGTTGATTATGTCGCCCTTGGCCAACTCATCCTTCTGGCGGGTAGGGGATGATGTCTTATGTCTGGGCTTTGGGGCTTGGCCTGCGGTGTGTGGGTGGAGCTGGGGGGCAGGTCGGGGCTGAGCGTTGGCCTGGGTTTGAGCATATGAGCTGTCTGAACTGCTGGAGTTGTTTGAGAGTGGACCGTCATCACTGATCCCTTTGGGGGCATCATCTGTCGCCTGGGCAGGGCTGGTGTTCTCCGCCCATTTTCTGGAAATGGCGGCCAGGCTTTCCTGTTCAAGCTCCACTGCGCGAGCAGACCCCACCATTATCGACGGCTTTTTCTTCTTAACATCTGCCACCACCGCCTGATAGATACCACCTGCACAGATATCCTCTGCGCAGTATGTTCGCAGGCCGGCTATGGGAAGGTTTGCCTGTGCTGGTGGTGAAGATGTGAAGGTCCTGATCTCTTCATCGCTCTCCAGGTGGGCGACCGGACCTCTGAAACCCTGACGCAGGTCAACCTTTTCAAGGCCCCGTCTGACCGCATCAAGTGCGTACCGCTGAATGGTCGGGTCCAGGGATGTTTCAACCCGCAGGCCACCCCGATAAAGGGCGGAATGTCCATACTCTCTCCGTAGATAGCGGCGCACATACTCCACATAATCAGGGGCCACCTGCTGCCCCAGTTCCTCAGATGAAACCAGATTTATGGGCATCTCCGAATAGAGCTGTTCCTCATCAGAGGAGATGAATTCACAGGTGACCATGCGGCCCAGCACATATTTCTGTCTCTCCTTGGAACGGGGAAAGTCAACGTAAGGATTGATGATACTGGGAGCTTTGGGGAGCCCGGCCAGGAGAGCGGCCTCATGTATGCCCAGGGCGCTCACATCCTTGCCAAAATAAACGGCAGAGGCGGCCTGCACACCGTATGCTCCATGACCCAGGTATATGTAATTCAGGTAAAGATGGAGAATCTGCTCTTTGCTCAGGGTGCGTTCAATCTTAAATGCAAGCAGCGCCTCCTTGATCTTTCTGGAGGCAGTCCGCTCCGGGCTCAGGAGCAGGGCACGGGCAAGCTGCTGAGTGATGGTGCTGCCCCCTTCAACGATGCGCCCAGCCCGCAGGTTCTTTATGGCAGCCCGCATAATACCCATTGGGTCAATGCCCTGATGGGTAAAGTACCGGTTGTCTTCTGCGGCAATGAACGCATTGACCACATGTGGCGGTATCTTATTGTAGGGAACCACTTCCCGTCTTTGAAGGTAGAATTCCCCTATGATCTCCCCGTCGGCCGCATAGATTCTGGTCAGCTCCTGGGGTGTGAAATCATTCAGTTCCTCAACACCGTGGGGCAAATCTACCCAGAATACTGCCAGGATTCCTAGCCCGGTGAGCATACACAGAAGGACAAGTACTGTGGGTGTGAGGATTGCGATTTTGGCGACGCTTTTCCAGTTGATCCTCTTCTCAGAGCGGTTGGTCGTGGGCGTGGGATTGGGAGTGCGAGTGGGAGTGCGAG
>CAYZFJ010000155.1:5103-8094 GCA_964477705.1 uncultured Myxococcia bacterium
TGGGAGTGCGAGTGGGAGTGCGAGGAGCACTGCCATTTTCTATTGTGGACAATGGTGCGGTCTGGGATTGGTGCTGGGCTTGGGACGAGGTCTGAGCAGGGGCCTTGCCAGAGGCCAGTGGGGCTGGCAATAGAGCCGCATGGGCTAGCTCCAGGCTCTGAGTGTCACCCTTTTCCCTCGCTACAATCTCGTGCTTCGGTTGAGAGCTCGTGCTCCGAATCTTGCCTCTCTTGATTTTGATTTCTTCACTTCTTTTCGGTCTGCGATGATTAGTCCGCTTTTTCACCATTTCCCCGCCTGGATAAATGCTCTTACCATTGTGCCGACCTGGTGGAAACCAAGTTGAACCAATGTGGTCAAGAGGAAATACTTTAATAATTCCGGTATGTTAGCTGAGTATCTTTAATGCAGTCAAATAGAGATTCCTATTTAACTGCTTGCTATCATTGCTTTAATGCCACGAAGGTGAGCAGGTATTCCGTAATGTTTTTTCGTAGTTCAAATAATTTCAACTCACGATCCAAATCTGAATCAGACGGTGTAGCTTCATTATTCCGAAAATTGGTTCCAGGTAGATTCCTGCTTGTCGGATTAGTATTGGTGTTGGCGTTGCTGCTGTTAGTGCCCATGGTCATCAGGCGCATTGTGGACGGAACCGGTGGAATAGCTTCGGCCATGGAAGGGACGAGCTTGAGCCATGACAGCGGTGGTGACGCTGACGGTGGCCGAGGGGGGGGGGTAGTGGCAGTGGGAGTGGCAGCCATGACAGCGAAAATGCTGTTGATGCTGAGAATGATGATAGCCCTGCTGCTGATGTAACCAGGCCGAATACCGGGGGGCTGAAGGTGGTAATTTTGCCCTTTGTGGGGCCAGAACGAGGCTCAAGACATCTTGAGTATCTGAAGGGTGCCGGTGCGGCTGCGCTGTGGTATGGCCTTTATGGTAAGCCGGGGGTGATCCTGGGACCTCCTGGAGGTTGGCCAGGGTTCGGCAAACGGCAGCTCCCCGAGCAATGTATTTCGCAAGAACCCGATCTGGAGCTCTGCTCTAGTGCCATGGGCGGAGTTGATTATTTTGTAATGAGCCGGTTTTCCCGCTCAGGTGACCAGGTTACTATCCAAACTGCCCTGGCTAGGCCAAATGACAGTGATGGAGAAGGGGATGATCTTCACGATATTTCTTACGCTGAGAGCACAAACAGCAATGGAAGCGGAAATGGAAGCGGGGGAGAGGAGAATGAGGGCGGTACTGACGTCAAATTGGCCAGGAACGGTGCAGAGAATAGCCCAGACGACGACCATGCGATACCCGACAGTGACTCTCTGTTTCCATCAGACACAGTCTATATTGTAGAAAATGGAGACTCCAATTCGACTGCCATGATGTGCGCTAATATTGCCGCCAGACTGGCTGAAGCCATAGGAGCGGGCGGGGTTGTGGCTCCCTCTGTTTTGCTTCAGCCACGTGCCATCACTAAAGATAATTACGCCTTTGTGCTACTGGGCAGAGGGCTCAATCAGCATCTGGGTATCGGTCCGGCTATGGGGCAACCTGATCCGGAAGATGCCATATATTGGTACAAAAGAGCCCTCAGAGTTGATCCAGGCCTCCATGTGGCCCGGGAAGCTCTCGCTTCAATGCTCATCCATATGAGCAACTATCGAGGGGCCGCCCTTGAGCTTGAAGAAGTTGCTATTCATAACAGCCTCTCTCGCAAGAGACCAGGAGGTGATCTGCGTAATGAATTGCTCCAAGTGCTGGCTCAAGCCTGGCTAGAAGCAGGAAATCCAAATCGAGCTGCCCAGGTCTATCTGTCGTTTCTAAATCGAGAGCGGGAAAATGATCCTGAAGGCAAGGCAGGTGTTCTGGAGCATTGGGAGACAGAGATGGCCTTGGCTGAGATCAGGTTCAGCCAGGAGCGGTACAGGGAGGCGGAGCAGCATTTGAAGAGGGTTCTGGCTGCTGTTGCTGATCATGGGCCTGCATTGGGGCGCATGGCTGCGGTTCAGGGGTATCTTGGGGTGCCTGAGAAGATGGTTGAGTACCTGGAAAAGCTGGCCAGGGTGCAGCCCAATGATGGGGCAACCGCTGGTCAGTTGGCGTCGGTGCAGATGGCCCTGGGGAATAAGGACGAGGCTGTTAAGTGGTACAGGAGGGCACTCTCTCTGCAGCCGGATAACATGGATGCGGTGTGGGGATTGGCCCTTCTTTTCCGAGAACAGGGAAAAAACGGTGAAGCCCTGCAGTTTCTCTCTCGAGTCATGGCTTTAGAGACAGTAGCTGCTGGGCCAGCTATTCTTCTTGGTGAGCTGCTGGTGGAGGAGGGGCGCCATGGGGAGGCGGCTCAGATTTTGGAAAAGGCGGCTGAACAGAATGGGGAGGCGGCTGCCTACTGTTATTCTGCGGCCGGCGTGCAGTATTCGATAGCCGAGGACCATAAGCAGGCGGTGAAGTGTTTTATGAGGGCCGCCGAGTTGGAGCCTTCCAATGTGCGCCATCATTACAACCTAGGTACTGCCCGAATGGCCTTGGGCAATATCTGGGGGGCAGATAATGCCTTTATGGCGGCTTCTGCCAGAAACAAGCACCATGGGCCTACCCGATTCAACAGGGGGCTATTGTTCCTTGGGTTGGGAAGGACCCTGGATGGGGCTGCATGTTTCAGACAGGCGATCCGGGCTACGGGGGATAATAGATTTGCAGCCGCTCACTACAATCTGGGGGTGGCCATGACCAGACTTGGGCACTACAAGGCTGGGACCAAGTCGATGGATAAGTACCGGGAGCTGAGGGAGAGCAAAGTAGAAAGAGAAAAGTAGACCTCTGTAGGAGCACGGTATGCCGCATACGTGTTCATTTAAGGCAGTTTAATTTCATAAATTGTTTGAGGGGTAGTTGGGTGCACCGCTGACGAAGGGCACGGCATGCCGTGCCCGTACAGACGTTGGGAGGGATGGGGAATTAGTGGTAGTGACCCATATTGTTCCTTGC
>CAYZFJ010000156.1:0-1355 GCA_964477705.1 uncultured Myxococcia bacterium
CCCCCGATAAGCGATCGGTCCCCGCGCCGGTGGCTCTCTGAGGTTAAGCAGGATGGTCTGACAGTGCTGGCTGGTCTGTACGGCAATCGCACCGGTCAGGGGCTAATCGACACCCAGGCTGAGGTCAAAGACCTGATTATCGGCATGCTGACCAAACACCCACACGCCAGGGCAACCCATATTGCCCATGCATTGCGGGCACGATTTGGCAAACGCTCTGACATCACATTGCCCTCCCTGCGCACACTGCGCCGCTGGATGCTGGACTGGACAGAGAGCAACAGATCCACATCCCTCAGCCTTACCAATCCGGATGCCTGGCGCAACCAGTACATGACCGCCTTCGGCTCCTGCTCTGAGGATGTGACCCGTTTGAACCAGCGGTGGGAAGCAGACAGCTCACCAGCCGATGTCATGCTGTCTGACGGTCGCTATAGCCTAATCGCTCTGGTGGATGTGTACAGCCGCCGTGGGCGGCTCCTGGTATCAGCCACTAGCAAGAGTGCGGCGATAGCCCTCCTCATCCGTAGGGCCTTGCTGGACTGGGGTGTCCCGGAGACGGTGAAAACCGACAATGGCCAAGATTACACAAGCCGCCACATCACCCGCGTCCTCGCCGACACCAATGTCCGTCAGCTAGTCTGCCAGCCATTCAGCCCATGGCAAAAGCCGCATGTCGAACGATTCTTCCGTACCATGGCTCACGATCTTGTGGAGCTGCTGCCCGGCTTCATCGGTCACAATGTGGCTGAGGCTCAAGCCATCAGGGCACGCCAATCATTCGCCGAGAGGCTGATGAAGTCCGGCGAACCAGTCGAACTGGCCATGGATGCAAAGGACTTGCAGGACTTCCTAGATCAATGGACCGACAACATCTACGGCCACGCAGTACATGACGGTCTAGGTGGCCAGTCGCCCTTCCAGGTTACTGCTGCATGGCGGCAGCCTATGCGGCGCATCATGGATGAGCGGGCCCTGGATATTCTTCTGGCCGAGGCTCCAGGAGATGGACGGCGCAAGGTCCTTAAGGAAGGGCTGAAGATTGGTGGACAATTTTACGTTGCTCCGGAGCTAGGAGCAGTGGTGGGAGATCAGGTTCTGGTGAGATGGGATCCGGCTGATGTGGGGCGAGTGTTCGTGTTCACCAGTGATGGGCAATTTCTATGCGTGGCTGCGGCACCCGGCATCACCGGAGTGGCGTCCAGGGCGGAAGTTGCCGCTAAAGCCAGGGAGATTCAGAAGCGTACGCTTAAGGAGGAACGAGCAGCGCTCAGGGCAGCAGCCAGACGGGCAGGTGTAGAGACGGTGGTTGATGAGATCCTCCAGGAGCGCAAGGAATTAGCGACAAAGATGAT
>CAYZFJ010000156.1:1455-8079 GCA_964477705.1 uncultured Myxococcia bacterium
GCTGATCAGGAGTGGTACTCCGCATGGCGGGAACAGAATCGGGACCAGGCAGAGCTGATGGATGAGATGCTGGCTGGCAGAGAGGTAGGGCTGGCATTGGCGATGGCATAAAAACAGTGCGGGCCGGGACCCAGGCAAGGTTTCCCGACCCGCAAATTTTCAGAGGAGTTCATTATGCGAAATAGATTAGCACTTGTCAAAAATGTCGTGCGATTGCAGGAAGCGTACACCGCACTGGAAGGTAGAGATGCCGGTATTCCCGGGATGGGGCTCATATACGGGTTTACTGGTGCAGGGAAGACAACCAGCGTTGCCTGGCTGGTAAACAGGGTACGGGGAGTCTATGTCAGAGCGCTCAGTACTTGGTCACCCACTGCCATGCTGGGGGCGATCATGACAGAGCTAGGTGCTGCGCCGCTCGGCAGAAGCGCACCCATGGTGCAATACATCACTCAGACCCTGGCTGCTTCCGGTCGCCCTCTGTTTATCGATGAGTCAGATTACCTCCTCGGCAACATCTCCATGTTGGAGACACTTCGAGACATCCACGACGTCGCTGGGGTACCAGTGCTCCTCATCGGCATGGAAGGAATAGAGCGGCGCCTCATCCACCGACAGCAACTCGCCAGGAGGATTTCGCACTGGGTTGAATTCCTCCCCATGGATTTGGATGACGCACGGGTGCTGGCAGATACCATATGTGAGGTTTGCGTATCTGATGACCTGCTTCATCATCTGCACCAAACAGCCTCGGGCTCTATGGGGCTGATGGTAGTCGGGCTCAGCAGGATTGAGGCACTGGCAAGGGCGCAGCAGTGGCATAGCATAGACCTCAAGGGATGGGGCAACAGAAGCTATTTCCTATCCAGGCCCAAAACTGCTGGTGGGAGGTGAACCATGGCCCGTCCGCTTGGCGCCAAAACCAAACACCGGAGTGCAGGACAAGCAAGAGAACGAGCCTGGCAGAGCATGAGGATCCTCATGCGTTTTACGGTGGCCGAGCTCGTGGCCACCGCCGAAATTGAAGAGAGCAACGCACGCAAATATGTACGCCGGTTGCATAGAACTGGATACCTGCGATTGCTCGCAGGTAATGCCAATGGGCACCCAGGCAGCCACAGCGTCTGGCTTCTGGTTCGCAACTCCGGACCCAGAGCCCCCATTCCGCGCACAAAGGACACCCATGTCTGGGACCTGAATACAAAACAACTATTTCCAGAGGAGATCCACCATGGCGACAACTAAGCTCAAAGTCAGAGCACCCATTATCCCCGCAAGCAGGGACGAGGTAGCATCGGCCATCTACGAGATCGGCCTGAGACAGAGAGAACGGCAGCACATCGAGGCGACGATGAATGACGAGTTGGCTGCCATCAGAGCCAAGCATGAAGCCAAAGCACAGGTGCATGCCGAGGAAATTAAACGGTTAGCAACCGGAGTGCAGATCTACTGCGAAACGCACAGAGAGGAACTGCTGGGTGTCGAACGTACCAAGACCGTGAAGTTGGCCACCGGTGAAATCCGTTGGCGCATGCGCCCCCCCAGTGTCAGTATAAAGGGGGTAGATACGGTCATTGAGGCACTCGAACGTCTGGGCCTGGCCAGGTTCGTGCGGGTCAAAAAGGAGGTCAATAAGGACGCTATCCTGGCTGAAGTTGAGGCGGTTCAAGGGATCAAGGGTATCACAGTCAAACAGGGGGAGGACTTCATCATCCGCCCTCATGAGACAGAACTGGAGGAGATTGCCTGATGGAATGTAATCTCCGAAAGCAGCTTGCTGCTATCCATATAGCCAAAAAGGAACTGGGATTGGATGACGATACCTACAGGTTGATGCTGCGTGAAGTTGGAGGAGTGGACAGTGCCAAGTGTCTTGATGCCAGGGGATGTTCCCTGGTTCTGGACGCCATGCGGGCTAAGGGTTGGAAAGGGAATGAGTCCTTTAAGCCGAGGCAGCCTGAGGATAAACATCAGACCGAAGGACTATGTACCAGGCAGGCCGACAAGATTCGGGCACTCTGGCTATCTCTCGCAGACAACGGCACGGTAAAAGATCCATCTCTCAAGGCAATGCGGGCATTCGTCAAGCGGATGACTGGCATCGACCATGAGAACTGGCTGCCTGCACAGAAAGCCAACATCGTCATCGAAGCCCTTAAAGCATGGAAGGAGCGACGATCATGAAGGCTGACCTCCCGGAAATACTCCAGGATCTCAAGCAATTCGTAGCCACTCAACTCCGGGATAGTGGCATACCAAAATCCCAGGCTGAGGAGGTGGCTACCAGGACCGCACAGTTCATGCAACGCCATTGGAGCGGCGCAACCATCTACATCCCTCAAGGTCGGGACTTTGAAGCTGCCCAAAGAGCCGAACGGGTAATGGCTGATATTCGGTGCGGGATGACTACCAGACAAGCTGCCCTCAAGCACGGACTCAGCAATTCACGAGTCTCGCAAATTCGACAAGAATACCAAACCAATCAAACAGTTTCCAAGACTGCTTAACACCAATCTGTCTATTCTGGCAGGTGTAACACCTGCGGATGCAGACAATGCAGAGCGTCAAACTATTGCTCACAATCATTGCCCTGTTGACGGCTGTGGCCGTCGGAGGAGAGGTTTATGCTCAATCTCAGAGACAAGACTCGGGTAATGCCGTGGTTAGCCATCGGGATACTAATGCTGGTGTTGGTGCTGGTGATCGCCCCAACACAGGTCGGGGTGCTGGCGTGGAACCTGTGCAAACTGAGCCTGGCGGCATACCTGGGCTACTGGATCGACAGGTCGATATTCTACTATTCCCGGCCAGACAAACAGATCACCCTCGAACAACAAATGACAGCAGAGATTCGCAGAGCACTGATTGTAGCATCTGTGGTGATCGGTCTAGCCATAGGCGTGTGATTATCCCTAGCCGGTCGCACCGGTATCGTCGCTCGTTGGTCCGCAGCGTCCAATCTGTATGGGGCCTTGATGGCCCTAGCTCCCGCCATGCTGCACAAATTCACGCAGAGTCATCCTGGCGCCCTAATGCAGCCAGCCATGTAGCACATGGACTTGCGCAGTTCACCTGGTCAACGGCCAGGTGGATCTCCAAGGTATACCCTGCACTCGGCCATGCAGCACCCTACTCCCCTGACTGGGCGATCGCTGCCCAGGTCCGATATAACTACCACCTGTATGTGAGCCTGGCTGATGTTAGTAACGAGTGTGACCGGTGGGCAATGGTGCTGTCCGCCTACAACGGTGGGCCTGGTTGGCTGCGTCGTGACCGCGTGATGGCCGCTGCCTCCGGCGCCGATGAGAAGGCATGGTGGGGGTCCGTGGAGCGATATTCGCCCCGAGCTGAGATACATCGGCAACGTAATCGTGCCTATGTGGCAGATATCCTCTGCCGCATCGAACCTGCATATGTAGCTGCCGGTTGGGGGGGGAATGTGGCATGTCAGTGATCCGCAACATCCCGATTGTGGTCGCCGGCCTAGTCCTGATTGCCGGAATCGTTCTGTGCATCCTCCTATCCAGAGAGAACAGCAGGAGCGCTGTTGCATACAGGGCATGTCTCTCCGATGTCGCTGCTGCCCAGGCATCAACTGAAGACGCCAGGGCTGAAACTGCCACCGTCAGGGCGGCACTCACCGAGCAGCTCGCAGAACTGGAGGCTGCCAGGTCGCGAGCTGATTCGTTGGCCACCGCGATGGCCCGCAATGTGTCAGAGGTACAGAAGGTGACTAGAC
The DNA here is from genome assembly GCA_964477705.1 of uncultured Myxococcia bacterium. Classification (GTDB taxonomy): domain Bacteria; phylum Myxococcota_A; class JAVEVO01; order JAVEVO01; family CAYZFJ01; genus CAYZFJ01. The sequence goes on from CAYZFJ010000156.1 coordinate 5,195, forward strand.
AACGGGTTGCCTACATTGAGAGCGCACAGGTGCCTAGTGAATGTACTGAGGCAATTACCTGGGCAACAAACCAGGCAGCGGAGCTGGTGGCTGTGTGGAGGCTGGAATGAAGTGGACAGTCATTCTCATCTTTATGCTGGTAGCAACAGGATGTGCAACTATCTGTCCACCCTGCAAACCTGCAAAGCCGGTCACCATCCATATCCCTTTAGTAACCTGCCCGCCCCCACCAGAGTTGGTCAGGCCAGAACTGCCGATTGATGCGCTCAAACCAGGGGCTGCTCCGGCTGAGGTGATGAGAGCATACGTATCCACTACCGTAATGCTCATGGGCTACGTGTCCGAACTAGAGACGGTAGTAGACGCCTACAAGCAGGGTGAAGTGCATGAGTGATGTTACCCTCATCGGTCTGATGATCGGATTGGTTACGTTGTTCTCAGGAATAATGCTGCTCGCTTTCAGGGCATTCCTCAGACACGACCAGTCAACCAATGAACGCCGGTTTGAGATCATGGAATCTGCCTGGCACTCACGCTTGGAAGCAGTCGAGAAAGCATCCAATCAGCAATTGACTGCTTTGGAGAAAGCTTGGGACCAGCGGTGCGCAGCCATGGAAAAAGTCAATGAACAGAGGTTGGCTGCTGCCGACAAATCCATAGCTGACTTCAACATGGGATTCAATGAGCTCAAAGCTCGGTTGCCAGTAGATTACCTGATGAAAAGCGATTTCGCCGATTTCAGAGATGAGATGCTGCGCTCGATTACGGTCCTAGACCGTAAGCTCGACACATTGAAGGAACGATGATGGAAAATGAGATCATGCTCGAACAGATCCAACGACGCGATATGCGGTGGCGCATCCTACGCATCCTGTACTTTGCAGTTCCTCTGGGTACCACCAGCCGCGTAATCTGGCTGGCATTGACTGACATGGAATACCAGATCCTGCAGGCAGCGGTGTACCGAGAGCTGGACTATCTTGAAGGACTCGGCTTGGTAGAAATCCTGAACAGAGGCAAGTCACAGTGGAGTGCCAAACTGTCTAGTGCCGGAGTCGACGTGGTCGAATATACCACTTCCTGTCCAGCCGGAATCGCCAGACCAGAGGAGGTCTGAGGTGCCCAGTAAGAGCAAGATCAAGTATCTCCCTCCTAAGGTCAAGGTTTGGCTCGACCAGGTACTGGTTGAGAATGACTTCAGCGGGTATGAACTCCTAGCCAAGGAGCTCAAACAACGAGGCTACGAGATATCAAAGTCTGCATTACACCGCTATGGTCAAGGCTTCGAGCAGAGACTAGCGGCCATCAAGATTGCCACAGAACAGGCCAAGGCTGTAACAGCCGCCGCCAAAGATGAAGGCAATGACCTCAATGATGCTCTGATCCGGCTGGTGCAAACAAAGGCGTTTGAGGTGTTGGTGGACCTGGAAAACGCTGGCGATGTTGATCTGTCAAAACTCGGGCGGATGGTTGCCGATATCGCACGAGCCTCTGTCAGTCAGAAGAAGTGGGCTGAGGATATGAGGGGTAAACTGGAGGCGAAACTGACAGCACTCGATGGAGAGGCGAAGTCGGGAAAGCTCGATTCTAATACTCTCGCAATTGTGCGGGAGCAGATATATGGCATCGTGTGATGCCTGGAGGTAGAAGGATGAAGTTCGTATTACTCATGTTACTGGCGCTCTTTACCATCGGAATACCTATGGCCAGCCAAGGTGGTGTCCCACCTTCCGACCAGGAGGAATTCATAATGCCCTCCAACGGGCAATCCTGCTCGCTGGAGGTAGCTGCCCCCTTTGTTTATAGGACACTGCTGCCAGTTGATACTATGAGGCAGGATTCCATCAGCACTGCTACTGATGATATACCGAACATCTATGAGCAGTTACAGAGCAATGTTATCATAAATACACACGATTACATAAACTCTGAATATCAAGTTGCATGCAGTGAAGGTAACAAACACATACTTAATGGAAGCAAACTGCAAGCAACCGATGATCACCAGAGTGCAAGCCCTACTTGTTCAGTAGTATTGCAGACAACTGAACAACCGGACAAACCATGTGGCCGATTGCGAACAGTTCTCAATAACCTTCACAAATCGGACAAACCATGTGGCCGTTTTGCCATATGTGACAATACGTAAAAAATCCCTGCCTAACCCAGTCCATCCAAGCACTTCCCGTTAAATCCCGGTTCTTCCCACTCCGGACAAACCATGTGACCGGTTACACCCAAACCACAAATCAATTCAGGCTCTCATGTAACCCTAATATGAAGCAACAATGCAAACAGTTCCTTGTAGCCGGCCTTTGGGATGCAGCAAAATTCAGGCAACGACACGACTGACTGAAGCAAGCTGACCACTTGAAATTAAATGTAGTTTTTGCCATGTCATCGATTCGGCCCCATTTCCCTTTTCCCATAAAAATGGCACACAAGGTAGAATTTTGTTTGACAGGGAACAGAGTTCCAAGTAGATTCACGCCTCGTTGCTGGGAGGAAGTGGCCTTGGGCCGTTAGCTCAGTAGGTAGAGCAGTGGACTTTTAATCCATTGGTCGTAGGTTCGACCCCTACACGGCCTACCACAAGTTCTCTTTTTCAATATTGTCCCCATCGTCTAGCTAGGTTAGGACGCCGGCCTTTCAAGCCGGCAACACGGGTTCAAATCCCGTTGGGGACGCATTAAAGACCCCCGTGAAAACGGGGGTTTCTTTTTTTTTGCAATCATCACAGCCCCTTGCCCCTCAACGGCCACCCCATACTTCCTTACCACCCTTTTTGACTCTCTCACCCCATGATCGTAACGTAAAATTCCAACAGGCATGTATTTTGTAACCCCACTCCATGCCCCGAAGTCACCTGCGCCTGGCCTGTTAAT
>CAYZFJ010000157.1:0-8021 GCA_964477705.1 uncultured Myxococcia bacterium
TACTGAGGACTTAATATTCTACCACACATACATGGCATGGGAGCAGCTCTACCGGGCAGAAGGGAGTGAATGGCTGGCGTTGTATGGGGAGAACTTGACAACAAAGACTGGTCCCTGCTACGGCAGCGCAGATGAACTCTGTATTAGAGCCCTCGATTGTGCCTGGATTGACCACCTGCTCTCTCTATATAGCTCTATGAACACCGCCCTCATCCTGAGTGGATTGCCACCAATATACATCCCTGAAATAGTTCCGCTCTACCAGTAAAGCTTGAACAACGAGTCAGCCCAAACCATCAATGAGTGGTGATGTTCTATGACTACCTACTTTGAGCATAGCTGTCGCCCCTTCTTGCTTCATCAGAAATCAGGGTAGAAGAGCCCTTGTCTTCCACATGATGCACAGCCAGTAAAGGCGCCTTCAGTCCGCACTGTTAATGCAGTGTGCAGACCAAGCTAAGCGCCTTAATCGCCAAACGGTAACCTGTCCTACCCTGCCCACCTGATAATAAATTTGAGGCCATTCAATTTCTATTTTCATGGGCTCAAATTCCAGCTATCGTAAGGACAATATTTTCAGCACATAAATTTATTCATCTGTTCAAGTTGAAGAAATAACCAAAAGGAACAGTTGGGTATTTTAGTGCCCAAAATCAGGAACTTTTAATCGATAGACTTAATCCTATGGTGCTCGATGACTGTATCCTTGAAAGGAGTCAGGACAATGGCAAAGGCATATTTACATGCGACACCTGTTCGCAACTGGTTGTTCCCCTCATCTGTCATGGGATTGGTAGCGCTCCTGTTGCTGCTGCCCACCAGCGACGCAATGGCTGAAGGGGAGGCAATCGCCAATATCGGCGGAACCCTTAACAGCGAAACCCCCTCCATACTTCATCAAGTCACCATCCCTGCCGATGGTACGATGACGATCCAAGTTACCACAGGCCCTGATTTGAACCTTTATGGGGGAGTTGCTGTCTATGACAGTGATGGTTCCACCAGCCTCTACTGGAAAAACCAGGGGCCTGGAACCACCGAGAACCATGTCGTCACCAACCTGCGTGCAGGCAGCTATACAATCAAGATCGAAAAGGACGGCCGCTCATTCTATTTTGGTGCGTACAGCGGCGCAGTCTCCCTCACTGCAGTATCTCTCCCCAATGACAGTGAGCCCAACGACGACACTGTCTCGGCATTAAACCTCAGCACCAACACAAGCGTTACCGGCCACCTTGGGTTCCGTGGTCAGCAACAACCTGTAGACCTGATGGACTTGTATACGTTTACCCTCGCTGAAGATGGCCACGTTACCCTCAATGTCTCCGCTAGTGGCGATGATGAAACCAACCCGCTGCGGCCATCAGATGGTGAGCTGAATCTCTATGGAGGTGTGGCGCTATATGACAGTGATGGCGAAAATGTCATCTACTGGACTAACCAGGGCCCAGCCACCATCGTCGACCATACTGTGAACGCCCTTCGCAAGGGCACCTACTATGTTAAGATCGAGAAAGACAGTCGGGCTTTCTACTGGGGCAGCTATACATTAGAGGTGATCCCTCAACCCTTCACCAGGATCAGCGACACTGAGCCCAACGACGACATGGCCAATGCCCTGCCCTTGCCAGCCAATGAGCTGGTCAGCGGCAGTCTTGGCTGTCGGGGCCAGGGACTTTCATCTGACACTGTTGATTATTGGCGATACAACCACGCTGGCGGCAACCTTGAGTTCACCCTGCATACCAGTGGCGGTGAATCGGACAACGATTTAGTCGACGGCGAGTTGAATCTATATGGTGGCATCAGCCTTCATAAGCCCGACAATGAGCAGCTCTTCTGGTCCAACCAAGGCCCTGGCAATACCGAGACCTATACTGTCAGCGACTTAGAGCAAGGCGAATACTATTTTCGCGTTGAGAAGGATGGGCGTGCTTTTTATTGGGGAACTTACATCCTGATTGCCCAGAGTGAAGACGGACAGATCCATAATCCGGACCAGGATGCGGGAGTCGAACCTGGCGACGATGTCGATGCCGGCTTTGAGGACGGTGATACTGGTGCAGGGGAAACTGAAGCAGATGTGTCTGTTCAGGACGATGCCGATTCTGGTCTTGCTGATGGAGATGCGGGCGACACTGATGGAAGCGGCAGCACTGCCTGTTTCATAGCCACCGCAGCATATGGCTCTCCGTTCGACACCGAGGTTGTACATCTGAGGAAGTTCCGGGACAACGTCTTGAATAAGCACTCTATCGGACGTGCCTTCACCTGGACTTACTATCGGCACTCGCCCCCCATCGCTGCCTGGATTGCCAACAAGCCTCTGGTACGAGCATCTGTTCGCACAGTCCTGCTCCCCACAGTCCTTTTCAGCAGGCTTGCCTTGAAAATAGGCTTCATTCCTGCCAGCTCCATGGTTTTGATTCTCAACATGCTGCTTGTAGCCGGGATAGTTATTATACAACGAACAAGCAACAACAGTTGCCATTGTATTAACAAAACATCCAATAAGTAGTTGCACTTACCAAACAGCAGAAACATACCAATAATGGAGTAATTTTAAATGAGATTCCTGCGACCTATGTCAAGTTACAGCATAATGTGTATCCTACTTGCATTTTTTGAGCAGGTTAGTTAGCTTGAATTTAATTTCAGGAGCATACAGGAGATGTTGTCAGGAATTATTAAGCGACTGCTCAACAGAATGGGGATGAGAATGGGAATGTGGTTGAGGATAGGCTCGGTAATGGGAGTGCTCCTGGTTCTGATTGCAGGATGCGGGGGCGGTGGTGGTGGCGGCGGCAATGGGCGATTAGTGCATAACGCCCCGACCGTACTGGAGGGGACGTACGACTTCCAACTGGGCGAGGGGGGCTCTGTGGAGGGGATTTATAGTCTGCCTGGGGGCGTGGAGATGAGGGTGCAGGCCGCTACTGACGATGATGGGATCTCCAGTGCTTCCTTTACCTATGAAGAGACGGATGGTGTGGAGGTACCGGTTGGACCAAGCCAGTTGTCAGTGACGCTGACAGCCGAGGGTGTCGCAGAGCTGGATCTGGATGGTGCGTCTCTGGGAGGTAACGGTGCCCTGAACGAGGAGCAGGCGCAGGCTCTGGAGGTTCTGGTGCAAAGTCCCATGTGGAACGCAGTGGCTGGTGTTCCCCTGCAGGTGGGCTGCCACCAGAACGCAGAGATTGACCCTGGCTCGCTGGCGGCTTTGCTCTTTCCATTGCAGGCTGTGATTAAGTACAGGATCGGCGACCGGCATGACTTCATGAAACAACTGACTGAAGACTCCATCTGTGCTTACCTGACCGATGATCCAGAAGACCTTCGCCCCGCGCCTGAACAGATAATTCTGTCCAACGCTGCCCACGTGCCTGTTGTCTTCGGATATTTCCCATTCGATGAGGAAGGTGCCTATCAAGAGGACTCCACCTCTGCCTCCAGTGCCTCCAGTGCCTCATCATCCCTGTCGGCTATCATATCCAAGGTAGCCTCCCGTCTCCCTTTGCCGCTCGAGCTTGCAACAGCGCCGGAACCGGCTGAAATTGGTCCATGCGATTCCATGTGCAGGGGAGCCTGCGGGCCTGATTGTACTCTGGTGAACTGTACACAAGACCAGGAATGGTTCTGCGAGGAGACGTCCTCTGGAACACTCACCGGGAAGGAGGCCAGATGGGACATATTCAACTGTGGTATTCATACGGGCTGCATATGGCACGACCAGTGCTATGATGACTGCAATCGTGGCAGGTGCGGTTCCTGGGGCGCATCCTGGTGTCGTCACAATACGGTGACTGGCTGTGATGTAACTGCCGCCCATAACCATGGGCGCATCAACTGCATCCAGTGGGCAAGGGGGAAAGGTACTTTCTCCTCCAGGACAGATTTTCCCTATAACCACCTCCTGCCCATTAAGCGTGAGGCCCCAATGTGTGCTGCCCAGCGTGATGGGGCAATCCAGATTAACGATGAAGGGGTGACAAGCAACCCATGGAGCCCACCAGAAGGCTTCTCCGGAGATACTCTGAGCTGGTCATCCAGCCTAGCCATTCTTCTGACCGCCCCGGAGGGTACTGGGTACCGACTGGATGAGCGCGGCGAACCTTACCCAGGCCTCAATGTCCATCTGCGTAATAATGACCGTGTGACCATCCAGTACTCCATCCAACTGAATGTAGCTCCTCCGCAGACTATTATCTGGGAAAAAGGTGATCTTATAGAAGACCCACGTTCTTATAAGAAGAGCGAATTTAAGTTGGAGGGCCTGGTCATCACTGATGAGAGCGGCGATCCAACTGTTATTGAGACCAATCAGGGGAGAGTGGCAGGGATGAGCTACAGCCGTGATATGACCTCACAGGTAGATGCTGAAAACAACTGGATCAAATTTACTGGGGAGGTTGTGTTCAATCCCAAAGATGGTTTTGATCATAATCGTATCGCCAGAGGGGGTGGGTGGTTCCATGTGGGGCTCCCATACACCAGGCGAGACACTGTCTTTAAGCAGATGGTGGATGATGAGCCTGTTTTTGAGACTACCGTAACATCCGATTCTCTTGCAGTGGGCGCTTTCTCGATAACATTCTGGTGGGATCCTGACAAGGTGCTGGATTCAGACATTTAGCCTTATGAATTCTCGGGGCTCCTATACAGCAGATATATCCGCTTCTTGGCCTCCATCTTGATAGGAGAGACTGTGGCCAAGAGCCACTCCAGAGCGACGGCATAGGCCTCGCCCTCAGGGTTGCTCTCACCGTCAATCATAAATACTGTATCTCCGGCACGATGACCTCTACGAAATCATCGACAGGCGGCAGGTAAAGCTCTTTCAATTGATAGGGCGCTTGAGGGCTTGGTGGTATGGAATTGAAGCTTAATCGCACACACATACCGAAGTGGGAGGACTCATAATACCATAGCTCAGATCAATCACTTGGCGGGATGTTGGGCAACAATCAGAGGATCAGTATCGAAACCAATGCTTCGGGCATAGGAGATGATCTCTTCAAACAGAGCTTGTTCCATGGTTGGGGTTCTGCTAAGCAGCCAGAGATATTTCCGATTACGAGTCCCGACCAGAGAGTATTCGTAATTTTCTCCAAGTTTGAGAATCCAATAATCACCACTGAAGGGCCAGACGAACCTAACCTTGAGTTTAGCGTTAGTCTTCTTGTCCACGACCCAGGCCACTCCTTTAGCTTCCTTTACCGGGCCATCGATGGAGCCTTGTCTGCAAGTGTTGGTGACATCAATTCGGCCATCCTCCCGCAGCTTGTAATTGGCCTTGGAGGCATAACAATCCTTCTGGAATTTGGCAGGAAGACGAGCAAGCTCATACCACTGCCCCAGGTACCGATCCAGCTCCACCTTTTCTACCACAGGAGGGTCGCCTTTGGCCCTCTCCTTATCGTCTTTGTTTTTTCCACTTGCAGTCACAGGCAACATGAGGGTCAATCCAAAGCATAACATCATGATTATCCTTGTTTGTCTGCCTGAGAGCAGTTTGCAATGTGCCATCATTACCAAGACCTCTTTGATGAAAGTAACAACAAATTAGTTATCCTAGAATAGTGTATTAGGTAGCATGTCAGACAAGGCTTGACAATACACAAAGTCTTTCAAACCGCTGACTTAATAAGGTCATTAGCGGTTGACTGAAACCCAGGCATCTTTCGCTTCCCCCCTGCAGGTACCTGAAAAGCTTTGGGGATGGAGCAGGTGTGTGCAAGGTGGCCATGGATACCAGGCCGGCAAGCGATCGCTTGGCAATCTTGTCCGTATTATCATACGCCCAACTTCTGATGGACAGACTGTAGGTCAAGGCAGCAGTGGAAAGATAGGGAGACCTGCCCATGAACTAGAAAAATCGCAACTTGACAGCATAATCTCGGGCCATTATCCTCGTGGCCGTTGTCGGTGCGACTGGGATTTTCCTTAACTTTGCTATTAACACTGGCTCGGTTTTCATCCACATAAGTCCTGACAAGTCATTTCCAAGTCCTCTCTGGAGCCCCTGCATGATTCAACTAGTCAATATCACTCGCCAACACGGCAGTCAGATCCTGTTTCAAAATGCCTCCTTTCAACTCCAGCCCGGTACTCGCAGCGGACTGGTTGGCCCGAACGGTGCTGGCAAAACCACCATTTTTCGTCTCATCACTGCTGAGGAACAACCCGATCGTGGTGAGGTCGTTGTCAATAAGGGGGTAGTTGTTGGCTATTTTTCCCAGGATGTGGGTGACATGCATGGCCGTTCGGCCCTGCAAGAGGTAATGGCCGGCTCTGCTGCCACAGTGCAGTTGGGTGAGGAACTGAAAGCGATGGAAGCCCGTATGTGCGAGTCGATGTCCGATGAGGCAATGGCGGCCCTTCTGGAGCGCTACGGCGAGGCGCAAGCTGAATTTGAACACAGAGGTGGTTACGACCTGGAGAGCAATGCCAAGGCTGTCTTGACGGGTCTGGGTATCGGGCCCGATGCTTATGAATTGCCAGTGGAATCTTTCAGCGGCGGTTGGAAGATGCGGATAGCATTGGCAAAGATTCTAACTATCCACCCTGACCTGCTACTCCTGGATGAGCCTACCAATCACCTGGATGTGGAATCAATAATATGGCTGGAGGAATGGCTGGCCAACGAATTCAAGGGAATATTGCTGATGACCAGCCATGACCGTGAATTCATGAACCGCACGGTTAACTGCATTATTGAGGTCTGTAATAAGACCATCACCACCTATAGTGGCAACTATGATTTTTATCTTAGAGAACGAGAGATTCGCCGGGAACAACTGCTGGCCAGCTACCGGCGTCAGCAGGAGATGCTCGCCAAGGAGGAGGAATTCATTGCTCGTTTTGCTGCTCGGGCCAGCCATGCTGCACAGGTGCAGTCACGGATTAAGAAGATCGAAAAGATCGATCGCATAGAAATACCTGCTGAGCAGCGCCTAATTCGTTTCTCTTTTCCTGAGCCTCCTCGTAGCGGGGACGATGTTGTTAAGATGACGGGGCTGGGTAAGGTCTGGCCGCTGCCGGGGGGGGGAGAGAAGTCGGTATTTGGCGGTGCCTCAGGGCTGGTTCGCAGGGGTGAAAAGGTCGCAGTGGTTGGAGTCAACGGCGCAGGAAAGTCGACGTTCCTTAAAGTGCTTGTTGGAAAGGCTGAGGCTACTGAGGGAGAGGTGAGTCTGGGAGCGGCGGTCAATGTTGGCTATTTCAGCCAACACGCCATGGATTTGCTCGATCCGAAAAAGACCGTCTGGGAGACTGTGCAGGATGCTCTGCCTACCGCAGGGCAAGGTGTGCTCCGCAATCTTTGTGCCGCATTCCTGTTCCAGGGGGACAGCATTGACAAACGGATTGACAAGCTCTCTGGCGGCGAGAAGAGTCGGGTAGTGCTGGCAACATTGCTGGTACGCCCTGTCAACCTGCTGGTGCTCGACGAGCCGACCAATCACCTTGATATCCAGTCCCGTGAAATTCTGCTTTCAGCACTAAAAGATTTCTCTGGAACAGTGTTGCTAGTCAGTCACGACCGACACTTTCTGCGTGCTCTGGTCAACCGGGTATTCGAGATCGACCATGGAGAACTGCGCATCTACGAAGGTGATTATGATTACTACCTGCATAAGACAAAGGGTTCGCCCTGACTGCTCTTCAAGCTGTTGTGACTCGTGGTGTCAAGGGATGTTCCAGTCTGACCGCTGTCGTTGGGTTAATACTCGTTTTAGTTCCAGTAGTTGATTGCTTCCCCCGTAACCCAGACGAAGGTGCCCTCTTCATCCAAATAATTGAGTCTTATCCCATATCGGTTGACCGGGGTACGCCATGCTCGGTGGCTAAATTGAGGTCGACTGTCTTGCAGACCAACTCCCGGAGCCGGTATGTGTATTCGGTTAAGCTTCAATTCCATACCACCAAGCCCTCAAGCGCCCTATCACGTCTCTTGCGATTTGGGTCGGGCGCTATACGTCCTTCCCCAATGTCTCGTAGGTGGCGGATCGAGGTGGTATTGCTTC
>CAYZFJ010000158.1:0-7855 GCA_964477705.1 uncultured Myxococcia bacterium
AAATCAAACAGTCACAAACCAGTTTCACTCATGGCACACAGGGCAGGTGGACCGTCCATTCTCCTAGTAATGTTATTGGTCTCCTCGCCAACTTGTTGTACAATCAGCGCCGATTAGATTCGAATCACCGGGGGCAGGCTGCGGATATGGTATGGGCCTCTCAGCCTGAGCCGAGCAAGAAATTAAAAAATCACCCATGAAAAGAGAGAGTGGAGTAGTGCTGCCATGGCTATTGAAACCAATGAGGAGCGATTGTTCTTTATAATTAGCGACTGTCTGGATGTGGAAAAAGATCAAATAAGCCTTGAAACCAAGTTCGTGGATGATCTTGGAGTTGACTCTCTGTCCTTTATGGAACTGATTATGTCAATAGAAGAAGAGTTTGAGGTTGAACTGCCCGAGACTGAAGTCAGGAAGATCAAGACCGTTCAGGACGCACTTAATCGAGTAAAAGACTTACAGAACTAATAAGGGGTAGCTACCCGGTCTGTTGTTTGCCTGGAAAATATGGACGACCACAGGTGGGAGTGGGCTGCGAGCGGGCTGGCAGGCTGGCTGTCACGGATTGCAGACAGTTACCGTCAAGGCCGGGGTGAAATTTTTCAGGTTTAAAAAGCAAAAAAGCGAAACAATGGTACGAATGAAAAATGGCAATTCTGATGAGGTTGTGATCACCGGACTGGGGATTATTGGTCCTGTTGGAATAGGCTACCAGCAATCATGGGCAGCACTGGTGCAGGGGCAGTCAGGTGTTGGGCCCATTACTGGATTCGACGCCAGCTCCCTGCCAGTCCGTATTGCTGGGGAAGTAAAAGGATTTGTACCGGGCGATTTTCTCACCCGTGACGAATGCAGACGTGCCGAACCGTTCATCCAGTATGCCATTGCCGCATCCAGGCTGGCTATGGATGACGCGGGACTTGCTGCCTTGCCCGTGCCCGCCGAGCGAGCAGCAGTTGTGGTAGGGTCAGGTCTTGGCGGTATCAAGACCATTGAAGAAGGTGCCCAGCGCCACTTGGCGGATGGCAAGCGTCTCTCTCCCTTTTTCATGCCCATGATCCTCCCCAACATGGCCGCAGGCAACATCAGCATCGTATTCGGAACAAGGGGGCCTTGTATATCGCCGTCTACCGCTTGTTCCAGCGGAGGCACTGCTGTTGGTGAAGCCTCCCGGATGATCAGATCTGGCGAGGCAGACTTTGCTATTACTGGTGCTTCTGAGGCCATGGTGTGCCGGCTTGCCCTGGCGGGGTTTGCTTCCATGAGGGTGCTGAGCAGGCACAATGATACGCCTGAAAAGGCGAGCCGGCCTTTTGACGGCACCAGGGATGGTTTCGTGCTCTCAGAAGGTGCCGCAATCCTGGTGCTGGAGCGGGAGGATGCCGCCATGGCGAGAGGGGCCCGCATCTATGCCCGATTGCGTGGCTATGGCACCAACTCAGATGGTCACCATATCACCGCTCCGGAGCCGACCGCCCGGTTCAGCGCCCATTGCATCAAGGCAGCGCTCCAGGATGCGGGGTGTGCACCTGGACACATTGACTACATCAATGCACACGGAACATCTACCCGTTACAACGATTTTCTGGAAGTAGAAGCTCTTAAAACCGCCTTGGGCGAAGACGCCTTCAGGATCCCAATCTCATCGACTAAATCGGTCACCGGACATATGATGGGAGCTGCCGGGGCCTTTGAAGCTGTGGTTTGCGCTCTGAGCGTCTATCATGATCTTATTCCTCCTTCGATTAATCTCCGATCCACCTCTCTGTGGCCTGAGGAAGGAGCAGGTGACCCCATGTTGGTACAACAGGATCAAGCGCCATCACCAGGGGCGAAGCCAGCCACAACCCCAACACCACCAGTCTCAGCCTCAGCACCAGTCAGTGTTGGTGGTGGTGGGGGTGACGCAGATGGGGGAGATAGAGAGGGAGGACTGGATTTTTGCTGTGATAGCCGGATGAATTACATACGGGATGTAGCAGCAGCAACCCCTGTGCGTAATGCCATCTCCAACTCTTTCGGATTTGGGGGCACTAACGTATGTCTGGTTTTCGGCAAGCATGATCAGCGCTGATGTGCGACTGATAGATGGAGAGAAAACCACTCTGTTATCCAATCTGTGCTAAGCCGGAATATCTAGTCTCGGTCCAGAGGTTTTTATCCGGGGCTTTTCGATTGTGTAGGCCAGGTATCTGATATAGGATTGTTAACCTGACAAAACCCATTGATACAAGGTTGTTTATTCATGTCTGGAAGAATCATTTTCGGCTGTGATCATGCCGGTTCAGAGTTATGTAAAAAACTTCTCGATGAGGTCACCAGGGCCGGGTTTCACACCGTGTTTCTGGGTACTGATGGCTCAAGCCCGGTGGATTATCCGCTCAAGGCTATGGAAGTTGCCCAGAGCGTTGCCCGTGATCCTCAAGCAATGGGCGTGCTGGTGTGTGGTACCGGGGTGGGAATGTCCATCGCCGCTAATAAGGTCAAAGGTATCAGGGCTGCGGTGGTATCTGACACCTTCAGCGCCAGGATGAGCAGAGCTCATAATAACGCCAACATCCTCTGCCTTGGGGCCAGGGTGCTCGGGACTGGGTTGGCATCTGATATCCTGGAGGCATTCCTTTCTACGCAGTTCGAGGCAGGCAGGCACTCTGTCAGACTGGAGCTTATCACTCGCCTTGAGAGCGCAGTTGACCTGTTTCCTGTTGGGGAGTCTGAAGGGACAGGAGGCGAAACTGCATCGGGACCTTGCTCTGGCAGTGGTGCTCGAGGTGATGCTGGCGGTGAATCAAAGGTCAGCGCCAGTTTGCGGGGGCCGTCCTGTTGTTGTAGCCGTGGCAGCGGTAGTGGTAGTGGTGATTGATGGAGCTGTCAGGACACAGACGTGAGCAGTGGCCCGATATGGATCTGGCCATGATGCGCTTGACCATCTCGCTGGCCTCCCAGGGGAGGGGCAGTGTCAGCCCTAACCCCATGGTTGGGGCTGTCTTGGTGGATGGGACTGGAGCAGTAGTAGCTGAAGGGTGGCATCATGCTCCCGGTTCACCTCATGCAGAGGTGGACGTGCTGGCAAAGGTGGGGTTCTATGCTCCCGGATGTACCCTGTATGTGAACCTGGAGCCATGTAATCATACCGGGAGAACAGGGCCTTGCACAGAGGTGATCATTAAAAGCGGCGTGAGGCGGGTGGTGGTAGGGACCGTAGACCCCAATCCCCTGGTTCGTGGAAATGGCATTGGCTGTCTTGCTGCGGCGGGTATCCAGGTCGAGACCGGGTGCTGTGAGGAAGAGTGTCGCAGACTCAATCAGGGGTTTGCCCGCCATGTGACCTCCGGTCTCCCTCTGGTAACCCTCAAGGCTGCGGTATCCCTTGATGGTCGCATGGCCTGTGCCAGCGGTGATGCCCGGTGGGTTTCATCCCCAGGTTCCAGACAAGCTGTCATGGCTTTGCGGGCTACCCACGATGCCATCATGGTTGGGGCTGGTACAGCCATAGCCGACAATCCTGCCCTCACTGTGCGTGAGATTGCCGCAGCGATGTCCGTCTCACCTTCCTATGTGACTGGCAATATGGCTGTGACTGGCAATTGCGCCACCTTTGGCGGCGGGTTTCGCCAGGAGGTCGGAGGAGCCCCAGGAGAGGTGCAGGCAGGCTCTGGCATAGGGGTTGCCGCAGAGACAGGTTCAGAAGGGATGTTGTGCTCTGTCGGCCATTGCGAAGAGCCTCTGCCCATTCCGCAGCCAGTGCGTATTCTCCTCGATTCCCACCTGCGGGTTCCCCTCAGCAGTCGCATCTTCGGTGCAGGAGGAGGCCCTACATGGGTTTTTTGCGGGACCAATGTGGACCCCTCTGCCATTAGAGATCGAGAGGTTGCTGGTGTCAGGGTTTATCAGGTGCCGGTTTTTTCTGCCCCATTGCCCTCTGGTCCAGGTATGCGTGGAGTCTCGTTGGAGCATGTTCTTGCAAAATTAGGAGAACTGGGGCTGAACAGCATTCTTTGTGAGGGTGGAGGTGGTCTGTTCGGCTCCTTCTTTCGGTATAAGCTGGGCGACCGCATGGTGGTGTTTGTGGCTCCCAAGGTAATCGGTGATGATGGAATACCCCTGGCCCGGTTCCCGTCTCCACCGCTGATGGCAGACAGCATGAATCTGCAAAAGGCCGAATGGTCCCTGTCAGGGGTTGATATGAGGGTTGATGGCCTGCTGCCGTGGGCCGAAGATCCCTGGGATGCCATGGATCACGCCCTTGGTGATAGATGAACAACAGCAGCAGCATAACCTGACCACCTGAGTTCTGTCTGTGTGCAAGCAATATAAACTTGGAAAAAATTGAATGTTTACCGGATTGATTGAATGTGTGGGGCGCTTAACAGGCAAGGAACTGCGTGCAGGAATCCATCGTCTCCGGATTGTGCCCCAGGAGCCAATCCATTCAGCTCAACTGGGGTTAGGTGACAGCGTGGCAGTAGATGGAGCCTGTCTCACTGTGGTAGCTGTTGCATCAGGTTGGTTTGAAGTGGATGCCTCGCCCGAGACAGTGGCGAGAACAACCCTTAAAGTGCTCAATACAGGTGCACAGGTGCATCTGGAGAGAGCTCTTGCGGTGGGTAGCAGGCTGGGGGGGCATTTTGTCACTGGACATGTGGACGATGTTGGGCACCTGGTTACGGCAAAAAAGGCAGCCGATGAGTCATTGGAGCTGGAGGTAGCTTTTCCTGCACATCTCGCTCCATTTGTGGTTGATAAAGGTTCCATCACAATTGACGGGGTGAGCTTGACTGTGAACCGTGTCACGCCGGGCAATACACTGACGGTCATGCTCATACCTGAAACATTGCGCAGGACGAACCTGGGGCATAAGTCCCCCGGGGCTGCCGTGAATCTGGAGACAGATATTCTGGGTAAGTATGTCATCAGGGCCTTGACTACCGGTGTGATCCAGCCTGTGTCTGGGCTGGAGTGTGGTGGCTCTGCTCAGACTGTTGGTGGTGGTGGTGGTGAATCTCGACAGCTTACGGAGGATATGCTTCGAAAGTTTGGCTTTGCCTGATGAGCGAGCATGGGTGGGTGCGCATACGTGGGTGTGTGGGTGCAATCGGCACTGACTTTGTTGGTTCATTTGACTGGGGTCCATACTGGTTGGAAGACAGAGCTGGTTGGGCATGACCTAGGTTAGCCGGCTATGGCTGTTGACCATGCCTGGTTTTGGGGATAAAGTAATCAATTTGAGCATCGCTTGGTAATGTTGTGGATGTAAGCAACCACCCATTATCACTTTCAATTTGTACCAGTGTATGCGTCTGAGGACTTGACTGGTGTCCGGGGGCACCTGGAAAAAAGCCCGATAAGGAGGGAATGGACAATGGGTCGGATGATGGTTTTCATCGCAGGATTTGGCATGGTGCTGACGGCTCTGGCAGGGTGTTCCACCGGTCCGTCCTATGTTCGTGATACGGACAGGCCTAACATTGACCAAGCCGCCATGTCGACGGGACTGGACCGGAAGGACCTTGAGAGGCTCTTTGAAGACAACTATCAGGCGTTTGAAAACTCCCATATTGTGGGTAAGTGGAAGACTTCAAGCAATAAGGGCGAGCCTGCTGCAGTGGCAGTCTTTCCGTTCGTCAACCAGACCAGCGAGCATATTGACAGCCAGCTTGATGTGCTTCTGCGCAAGTTTGAGACCCAACTGGTAAACGGGGGCTTCCTCCATGTGGTCAGTACCCGCCAGGCCGAGGTGACTGACCAGGTCCGCATGCAGCAGACCGCTGCCTTCGATCCTCTCAAGGCCACCATGCTGGGCAAACAACTTGGCGCCCATTACCTGATTACAGGCAGTGTGGCTGATGTGGCTGAGCGGACCAGTGATGGCCGCAGGGTCCAGTACATGTTGTTCATGGAGGTGTTCGATGTTGAATTGAACACCATTGTCTGGAAAAATGAAGCCTCCCTTACCAAAGCACTTGTTCGTTAGGAAACTATTGGTATTTGGGCGGTGGCGTACAGCATGTTGCGACGAGTCAATCAGCAGTCTGCTTTAGCCGCCAGATGGTGGAAATATGTCCTTGGCCATGTTGACAGACGCTTATATCTATATGGCCTCCTTTGATAGCAAAAGGAGATCGGCTGTCCCAAGGAGCAGATCCATTCTCTCGCCACTGGTAACTGCCAATTTCTGCCTGTTCTGGTGCATCTTGTTAATGGTCATTGGTGGGGGAGCGGGGTGTGCCAGCTATACGGATCGTCTCAAAAGTGTATACACATCAATTGATACCGGCGAAATCGAGGGAGCTGTAAAGCGGATTGATCAGCTCATGGGAGTGGCTGAATCCGGTGACAGCCCTGCGACCATCGGTAAGGACACGCCCCTGCTGTTGCTGGAGCGGGGTATGCTTCATCATGCCATGGGCAATTATAAGCTGTCCGCACGGGATTTTGGTCAGGCTGACTCCAATATGGAGGTTCTTGATCTGACAGGAGACTCTCTGGGACAGGTCTCCCGTTATCTGTTCAGTGATGACTCATCCATATATAAGGGGGCACCCTACGAGAAACTGCTTATCAATACCATGAACATGCTCAATTACCTGGCCATGGAAGACCTGAGCGGTGCAAAGGTAGAGGCCAGGCGCATGCTGGTCCTTGAGAAGTATCTGGAAGATTTTGAAGAAGGCAAAGGGTTGAGCTCGTTTGGAGCATACCTGGCTGGGTTTATATTCGAAAAATCAGGTGATTATAATCAAGCTATTCGTTTCTATGGGATAGCTTTGGAGCGGGGCAATATTCCTGGGCTCGTAAATGACATCGTCACTCTTCATATGCGAACTGGGGTGAATCACCCTTCTGTGGCTAAAGTGATCAAGGAATGGAAACAGATTGCGGCTCGCTCCGGTGCTCGTTCCGGTGTTGTTGGCGGCTCTGGGGCCGGCGCAGGGGGGGGGGATTCTCAGGAAGTGCTCCTGGTGGTCCTGAACGGCCTCTCTCCAAGGAAGGCCGCTATTCGTCTCCCTATTGGCAGAGCCATGACTCATGTTCACGAGAGCCGATACCGGAGCAGCATGACCGCCAAGGAGTGGGAGCAGGCCCAATACTTTGCTGCCCAGGGGGCTCTCAAATGGCTCAATTATCCGGGGCTTGAGAGGAACCGGAACCTGGTTGACCAGAGGGTTGGGGCAACGGTTAATGGCAGCCCGTATCCCTGTGCAATGGCCTTGGACATTGAGAATCAGGTGATGGGGGTATATGAGGAGAATCAGGGCTTGTATATGGCCGCAGCCTTGTCCAGAATGGTTGCCAGGGCGGTTGCGGGCCAGGTTGCCGGCGCAGTAGCCAGACAGGCGGGCGGAAGAGAAGGCTCAGCCCTGGGTATGCTGGTTTCTCTGAGTACTGAGGGGCTGATGATGGCTGCTGATACACCAGATACACGGTCATGGACCACACTCCCTGCAAAGGTGTTTGTGTCTAGGGTGAAGCTGCCTCCTGGAAATCATACCTTGATGGTACAGGCGGAGGGCCGTGGTGGCGTATTCAGAAAGGCAGTCAATGTGGATCTGCCCGAGGGCGGGTTTAAGGTGGTAAGTGTAGCTACCATGCGTTGATTCTGGCATCACACCTCCCACCTACCAAATCCCCCCCCTCCCAACACCTATAGGGGCATGGCATGCCGTACGTGTGTTCTGTTAAGCTTCAATTCCATACCACCAAGCCCCCAAGCGCCCCATTACATCTAGGTCTGGCGCCACACCTCTCACTCATCCAACACTTCTTGCCCAACAACTGTACGGGCATGGCATGCCGTACGTGTGTTCTGTTAAGCTTCAATATCATGCCACCAAGCTTTCAAGAGCTCTATCAC
>CAYZFJ010000159.1:0-5692 GCA_964477705.1 uncultured Myxococcia bacterium
CCACCGCCCACTACCTCCGCTCCTCTTCTGTGCCACCGTCTGCTCCGATTCCCAAGCTCCTCCTCCATGTCACGGATAAAGCCGTCCCTGCGCTTGGATACAATTCCCTTGAGGATACGCTCCTCAAATAGCTGGGCAACCTGCGGGTCCCCTGCCACGAACCTGGTATCGAGCATCTCAGATTCATTAATGAAGCTGTCATGAGTTTGAACAGTCAGAATCTCTGCCAGTTGATCCATGGTGATTGCAAAGGAGTTGACCATCTCGCCGATACGATTATGTGGAACCATGGTCCGCTCCATGATGCTCCGATTCACCTTGCGCAGCACCCTGTTGAAGAGGTCCAACAGGTACTTTTCTTCGCCACGGTCATGGGAATAGACAATAGCCACATAATCATAATCGTCGTGGAAGCTCTCCCCTCTGGCGCTCCCCCCCGTTGCCAGAAAAGCCATCCCCTTGAAATCGGGGGCAAGAGCATCTGCATCAAGTACTTCAATCAAGGCGGAATCTGTTATTGCCTCAATGTAGGTATCTGTAAACCAGCGGTATTCATTGTCGATAGAAACGGAATCATGGCCCAGAATGGTTCGCAGCCCCAGCCTCACGAATTCCATATCGTAATAGTTACCGAATCGGTGCCGTCGTCTTTCGGGGGAGAAGGAGCGGAATGCCTGCTCCACTACCCTTCGGCTCAAATGTCGGGCTCGCTTCGCATCTTCGGCCACCTCCAGAAACTCCGGGTGGGTAGTGAGCACCCTGGAGATAAAGCGGCCGTAATACCGGGAATGGCGCCTGGCAAGCACATCAAAGGCCCGGTACCGCTCCATGGCCACCAGAGCCCTGGGCGAAGTGGAGCCGGTAGATTCGAGCATGCTCTGCATCTCATCGTTGAAGAGCTTGGGGCTGCTTAGGACCAGGTCATAGACCAGTCTGGGTTCTTGGTATGTCAACTCCACAAAGGACTGGAATTTGTATGGAAAAGCCCTGAAACATTCAAGTATGGCATCAAGAAAAGGATCGAGGAGCTCTTTCTCCGACTGGTGCCAGGCAGTCTCCCTGTTGGATACCATTCGGATTAGGCGAATCAGAGAACGGACATCACCAGAAATCATCAACACTAGAGACCGGATCAGCTCCTCCTGGCGATCATGGGGCAGCCGGGCCAGATCATCCAGGATGCGGCGCAATGCTCCCTGATCCTCCTGCAGCAGATCAATCACGTCTTCCCAGAACAGGTTGCCTTTGTACCCATTGAGCAGATCTACCAGGTTCTCAGCCATATTCCCGTTCTCCCCCAGGCTCCCATTCTCAATCATGGCTCTGAAAACATTGATCTGTTTAACGTGATTGGCCAGGAACTTGAGGATCACATGGCTGCACTCACCCAGTGATTCGAGGTTCTCTTCCCATGCCAAAAAGAAGGCGGCCAGCGGTTCCCTCACTCCACCCATGCCCGCACACCCCATCATATGAGCAATATCCTTCAAGGGAGCTACCAACATGGAGTCGGTCAGGCTGATCATATCTTCCTGAACCACATATAGGTTGTATAGATACCTGAAGATCTCGTTGAAGGAATAGGTATTGCGGAGTCTGGAATAGAGGGCTGCACGCTCCGGGTCCCGTTCGCTCAGGGTGTGGAGGGCTGCTGGAACCGATGGCGATTCCACATTGAAGACCGTGCGCAGTGCAGCTAACATTCCTTTGATTGGTCTGTATATCTGCTCTTTCGGGTTGAGCCACTCGGGGTCCCGCTCACAGGCGAGCTGGTTTTGCAGCCCGGCCATGGTTACCCTGATGAACCCCTCATGGAACTTGTTAATGCCTCCCCTGTAGAAATACCTACTGTAAACCTCACTACGAAATTGCTGGAACAGGTTTCTGCTCCCCCATAGATACCCAGCCCCAACAATTTGCCCCACCAGCACATAATTATTCATCTCCTGTTCGAGGAGCGCTTTGTAGTCATCCACACTGCCCCATGGGCGCTGGAATCGAAGATACTCACTCAGGTGGAGGTGAAGCTGTACTGCATAACGGAGACACATCTTCTGCAAGTTTGCGATGATGGGACCAAGGCCGGTCTCCCGTCCACCGCTGGCGATGATGATGGCGTCGATATCCTCATGGTCGGAGAGGGCTCCCACGGTGGCGATTGCAAATGGAGGGAATGTACGCCCAGGCTCCATGCTGCCTGCCAGGATCTGATCTATGAAAGCCATGGCCAGCCGCTTGAAGCCTGATTCGATCTGAACCACGAGCCAGGGGAGAAAATCCTGGGCTTCCTTCGGGTATGGGCCTACGGCCTGGAGCAAGGGCTGCGTCTGTGACAGGGGGGGTGACTGTGGCATTGGCTGAGGCTGGGGCAGAACACGGTTGCAGGAATTTGCAAACCCCCGCAGTTCAGCGGTCCACATCCCATTAAGGGCCAGGAACTGAAGACCATAATAGGCACCTAACAGCCTGGAGTGATCAGAGTTGCCCGCTGCGAGGCGGATCTTCTCCATCTGGGCCATTGGATCCGGGCTTGGCACGGCAATTTTATCAGAGATTTCCCCTCGCCTGGCCAGGTACAGCAGGTCGTCATAACTATCGGCTATAGCTTTGAGATACTTGCGATGATGGTTGCCGAACCTGACAATTTCACTTCCTGCAACAGTCCCAAAAATTTCTTCTAAATCCAGGCCGTATCCATCAGGAGCATTTATATGGGAGGAAGTGGAACCTGCCCGCACAAGGGGATCAGCCAGCGCTCTTCCAGCTTCATTTTTCCATTCTCCACCCATGTTGCTGCTGCTATCGTCTGAGTATTGGCCCATGACTCTGCTCTACAACTCTTTTCCTTTGCGCATCCGCTCCAGAAGGTGAAGAAAATCTTCGGGCGGGTCACACTTGAACTCCATATGTCGGTGATCTTCTGGATGTAAAAACGACAGGTGCCAGGCATGGAGAGCCTGTCGCTCTATGCCACGCTTCTTTTCAACAACGACGCTGTTCTCTTGGGGGTTGATCTTGCTTCTGTTGATGTCGTTATCGTTGCTGATGGTGGCGGTAATTATGCTGCTGCTGTCGACGATATTACGGGCGACACTGCAATTTTGCCTGAGGTTGTTCCATGTATAGACCTGCTCACCAAACAATGGGAATCCAGCTTCGTAAAAATGAACCCTCACCTGATGGGTTCTGCCTGTTTCCAACCTGGCTTCAACAAGATAGCCGTGGGCAAACCTTTCAAGAACCCGATAATTGGTTATGGCCCGTTTGCCCGTATCAACTTTTGAAGTAAACTTTTTTCGATCGGTTGGATGTCTGCCGTAGAGGGTATCGAATGCGCCCTCTGCTGGCAGCTCAACATGGCCTTGTTTCTGTGGGGCACGATGCCCGATGGCAAGATACCTGCGCTTCACGCTCCGCTCCCTGAATGAATCAACCAGAAAGCGGTGGGCCATGTCGGTCTTGGCCACCACCATCAGACCGCTGGTATCCAAATCGAGCCTATGCACTATGCCGGGTCGCAGGGTGCCCCCTATTCCGGCCAGAGTGCCCGCACAATGGTATAAGAGGGCATTGACCAAGGTTCCATCCGGGTGCCCGGGGCCTGGATGAACACTGAGCCCTGCCGGCTTGTCAACCACGATCACATGGTCATCCTCATACACAATGGGCACAGGGATGGGCTGGGGCTTGGCATCCAGGGGCTGGGGTTCCTCGATGACTACCCTGATTAGGTCGCCCAACTTCAGCCTGCGGGATGGACGAGCCACTTGGCCGTTCACCTGTACTCCACCATCATCGATGATTTTTTTCAGCATGGATCTGGACATATCAGGACACTGGATGGTCAGCCACCGATCCAGTCTCAGCTCCCCATCTGCAGCTCTATTGCTGGACGTAAGGTTGGTTTTGCTAGCCTCCTCTGATAGTGCTACCCCTTCATCAACAACCATGTTCAGTATCTGGGCAGCTCCATCTTCAGGCTCACAGTCAGGTTCATATTCATACTCAGCTTCGAATTCAGGTTCACACAATGGAATGTAAACTCCCGGTTGAGACATGATTGTCATTCATCCGCTAATCGGCTAATTCAGTAGCGGTAGACAACCATGGAGTAGTATTTGAGCTCTTAACACTAGTAATAAAACCGCACATATTCAAGGGGCAAGAGGGGGAGTAGAAAGTTGAAAGTAGAAAGTTGTCAATGGAGTGAGCACATCCAGAACTACCCTGTCTTCGTGCCTTCGGGCCTTCGTGTGAATCCATCATCATGCACATAACGGAAAATATTGGGTGGGGGATCTTTCAGGTTCAAGCCTGAGGGCTGTTCCCTTCGCCTTTGCTCTCGCCCAAAAATTGATCGGCCTGTCGAGCACACTCCTCCAGCACCCCTGGCTCACCTGGGGCCACCCATTGCACATCACCCATGGCCTTGAACCAAGTCTCCTGCCTTTTTGCATACCGACAGGTATTCGTGAAGATGCTCTCCTTTGCCTCTGCCAGCTCCATCCGACCATCCAGCACCTGGCAGAGTTCCCTGTAACCAAGGGACTGCATGGATTTTAATTGGGGAGAATACCCGTGAGCAAGCAGCCCCTCAACTTCGTCCATGAACCCTTTGGTCATCATCTCTTCGAGCCTGGCCCGGATTCTGGCCTGGAGAACGGGGCGGTCCACCTGCATACCGAAGATTAAGGTCCGGTAATGCCTGCCTGAAAACCCATGCTCCCGATTAATAACGCTGAGGGGAACCCCGCCGGTGAGCTGATATACCTCCAGCCCACGAATTATGCGGCTCTTATCCTTAGGTGAGACTTTTTCTGCTGTGTGGGGATCCACCTGGAGCAGTCGGGAATGGAGCGCCTCCCACCCCACTCGCTCCCCTTCTCTGGTAAGCTCTTCTCGTAGGGCATCATCACGGGCAGGCGCAGGGGAGAGTCCATGGACGAGGGCACGCAGATAGAGGCCTGTACCTCCTGCCAGGATCACTGCTCGTCCCCTGGCAGTGATCTCCCTGATGGCCTCGGCGGCATCGGTACGGTAGGAGGAGGCTGTATAGGTCTGGTCCGGCTCAACCATGTTAATCAGGTGATGGGGGGCGGCTGCCTGTTCCGCTGCATCCGGTTTAGCAGTCCCAATATCCATCCGCCGGTACACCTGCATGGAGTCGCAGCTTACGATCTCTCCGTCTAGAAGGTGGGCCAGCCTGATGGCAAAGGCTGTCTTGCCAGAGGCGGTAGCCCCTGCCACCACCACAACCGGCAAGAGCTCTCTCCCTTTGCTGTCAATAGCTTCCACTGTCATGTACGTCCGAATCTTCTGGCCAGCTCGGCCATGCTTAAATGAATCAGGGTTGGTCTGCCGTGTGGGCAGTGGGTTCCCTTCTCGATGAACAGCAGGTCTCGGTACAGGGCCATGGCCGCCTCTGCACCCATCGCATCTCCGGCCCGGGTTGAGCCGTGACAGGCCATCCGCTCCCACAGAGGGCTCAGACGGTCCTCGAGGGCACCAAGCATTCCGCTCCGCACTTCTGCCGCCCCGCCATCATCGCTATCACAGACACCTGCAGCCCCAGACCACCCTGCGGCACCGCAGCCCGCCTCACCACGCCCCGCATCCGATGCCTTCGTTTTGACCTCGGGCAGGGTCTCAAGCACATCAGCCACCAGACCAGCCACATCCTTAGTTCTGCATA
>CAYZFJ010000159.1:5702-7740 GCA_964477705.1 uncultured Myxococcia bacterium
CGAATGGTTCAAGGTGGAGCCCTAATTGCTGGAGGAGATGAGAGTGCTCTTCTGCCACCCTCGCCTGGACTGGGTTAAGGTCCAAGTGGGTGGGAACCAGCAAATTCTGTGAGGGGATGCTGCCCAACTCCCTCACTGAAGTGCGAATCTTTTCGTAGTTTATCCGCTCATGGGCTGCATGCTGATCCACCAGGACTAGGCTGTTTTCGCCCTGAAACAGAAGGTAGGTGCGATGAAGTTGACCAATAAAGAGCGCTTGGTGAGGGGGGGGCTCTGTTCCGCTGTATGGGGCTGCGGCAGCTACAAGTGGGGATTCGGACCGCTTACTCCACACGCCTTCTGCTGCATCATCCGTGCCCTCCCAGGGAGCCACCGGAGTCCACGGCACACCATTGTCTCCCTCTCCTTCTCTCTCTCCATCTCCTGCTGTTGCCGCCCTCAACGGATAAGGCAGTGTTCCCTGTATTCCCTGCCCATAGCCTGATGGGGCATCACCATCATCCACCCTATCCGGTGCCCGGTGATACCTGCCAGTGAATGGGGAATAAACTGGAAAAGCTGATTGGCCACCCCTGCCAGATCTGGAAGCACGCAAAACCGTGGTCTCATCATCATCTCCGGCCATACCCACGCCAGCACCGCCCGCTGTTTCGCCACCAACGCCGACTCCGGCACCTGCCTGCCCCTGAATCCACAGCTTGTGCATCCCAACCTGCAGGGCATCGGATACAGCCTTATACACAGCAGCCCTCACCCCATCAGCGTTGCGGAAACGCACCTCCAGCTTCTGGGGGTGCACATTCACATCCACCTCATCAAGGGCCATCTTCAGTAAGAGAACCACAACCGGATGGCGTCCCGCCTCAATCACCCCTCGATAAGCACCGGCCACTGCGCCCATTATCTGGCGATCTCTCACATAACGACCGTTCACAAATATTGTAATGTTGGGAGTTCGCCTCGTCTCTGAAGGGGGAGATACAGCCCCAGCCACATGGACCAGAGTTCCTCTCCTGTCTACAGGGATCATCTTCTCTGCCAGGTCTCGCCCCAAAACAGGGAGAAGCCGCTCATTGACTGTTGTTACTGGCGGGAAGGAGACCCTTTCTTTGCCATCTTCTATACAACGCATGCGAACATGGGGATTGACCAGGGCGATGTTTATGCAGGTCTGGATTAGCTGCTTTGCCTCTGTAGTAGCTGATTTTAGGAACTTGCGCCGGGCAGGCACGTTAAAAAAGAGATCCTTCACCTCTACAGTGGTGCCAACCGGGGCTGCCTCTGGCCGTACTTCCACCTCGCCCCCTCCTTCTAGAACCACCGAAAACCCTGCATCGCTGTCATGGGTTCTGCTGGTTATCTTAAGCCGGCTCACAGATGCGATGGACGGCAACGCTTCTCCCCGGAAGCCGAAAGTGCCGATGGCCTCCAGCTCATCACCATCCCGCAGTTTGCTGGTGGCGTGGCGGGCTACTGCCATGGTCACCTGGGCAGGAGACATACCATGACCATTATCCCTCACTACAATCCTGCCACCGCCTTGAACTGAAAACTCCACAGTGATTGAGTCGGCTCCAGCATCGAGGGCATTTTCAACCAGTTCTTTGACCACTGAAGCAGGGCGCTCTACTACTTCGCCTGCTGCAATCCTGCTTGCCATGTCGGGTGAGAGCACCCGAATCTGGGGCGGCGTGGACTGTTGAGGTTGCATAATTTTAACCCTTTGAAGTTACAAGTTTTCACTCTAAATTGGATTTCTAGTACAGAGCTCTTAGGGCACGGCATGTCTGAGAAGTAGTCAGTTGTCAGTGTTCAGTGGGCAGTGATCAAGGTCCAAGGAAATCACCCCTGCCGCTGTAGGCACTGCATGCGGTGTGTGTTCTGTTCAGCTTCAATTTCATACCACCAAGCCCTCAAGGGCCCGATCACGTCTGTTGCAATTTGGGTCTGGCGCCACACCTCCCACGCACCCGCCCACCTAAAACCTCCCTCCCAACACCTGTAGATACTGTGTTCCTTGTCAACCTAAAAAGTACAT
>CAYZFJ010000160.1:0-7657 GCA_964477705.1 uncultured Myxococcia bacterium
CCTTGGGGGGGGGGGTGTTTTGTTTGTGCGAGGTTTGGGGGGGTGGGGGGGGGGGGGGGGGGGGGGGGGGGGGGGGGGGAGGGAGAGTTCGGAATGTGGAGCATGTTCAGCCTCAACCCTCTCCCTTCTCTATCAGCTCTGGGAGGAGACATACTGGCTGGGGGCTGATCCAGTCATAGCAGGAGCTTTTATGCGGGGTGCCAGGTTAGAGTGTGCTGCCCCGAGAAAAACAGGGGTCCCCCAATGGTGTCCTATCGTCGCAGATCATGCCCGCTGGCTGTTCTCTCGGATAGCTTGGATTGCTGGGGGAGCAGGGGCTGGGGTAGAGGAAGGGGGAAGGGGAGGGGACGTAGAAGGAGAGTGCTATGGTGCTGCCCTGTCTGGGCTGGGGATACCAATGGATTGGCTGGTACTTGGAGGTCCCCTGGCAGGTATGGGCAGGGGCATGGAAGGTGGAGGTGAGTGTACTGAAATCGTCAGTGGTGGAACCAGCGATAAACATGGAGTCGGGGAATGCCTGAATGCCCCACTGGGAGTAATCATAAATCCAACCAAGTCCACTAATGGCGCTAGTCCCAGTGGTAATACCTCATCTACCGTCTCAGGTCTGCCCTCCTCTGTTGGGACCGCCCACGGGAAGCAATTATCTGCTCCAGGTTCCAGGACCACCTACCTTAAGGGTAATGATACTGAACAGGATCTTTGTTCATTTATCTCCCAGTCTCTCTGCTGGCGAAGAATAGAAAACCTAGGGGTAACAGGCGTGCTTGATCTATCCGATGTCATGATGCCCGATAAAACAAGGGATCAGTACCATGCCTGGCTTGCGGTTGCAGTGCGGGCTGAAGAATCGGTATCTGCGGTAGTGAGGACTGGGTCTGATGGCCCACATCAGGTTTGGCTCAATGGGCAACTGGTGGGGCAGACCGGAGCGGGAATAATGGGGCGGCGGCCTTCCCTTGACCAGGAGGCATTTCAAGTAAATCTGGACCGGCATTGGTCCTTGCTCATGGTGAAGACCGCAACCACTCAGCCTGATAACTGGCGACTCATACTGAGAATCTCTCGACCAGAAGGTGGCCACGTTTCGGGACTGCAGTTCAGCACAAGCCGAGATGAGGTTGCTATGGCGGTTCTGAGGCTGGAGGGGAGCAGTAGCACTAGCACTAGCACTAGCACTTGTACTAGCACTAGCACTTGTACTAGCACTAGCACTTGTACTAGCACTAGCACTAGCGCTGGCAATGCTCTCGCTCAGAATATGGAGCGTGCCCTGGGGATTGGTTTGAGTACAGGCATAAGGGCAGACAATGGACAGTCGCAGGTTCAGGCGGTAGACCGGGCTAAAGCTAAGAGCCTTCTTCTCCGGCCCAGGGTTATCCACCCAGCAGTTGACTGGACTAGTGTTAGCCATGCTCTGGGGCAGACTGGCGGCAATGAAGAGGGCGCTGTTCTGCCCCGTGAATCTGACTCTTTGATGGAGCAAATAGAAAGCCTTGTTACCAGTGCCCATTTGCTGGAGGTGTTCGGTATTGGCGGTGGAAGCGTGAGAACGAGCAGGGGAGTGGGCGGGGACCATGGACCACATCTGCACCCCATGGAGCTGCTCGCCAGAGCCCTTGCCCTCCATGAACAGGTTGTGCATGAGCCTGGAATTCGCCCTGAAACCATCACCCGTGCAGAGCTGTTATACCTGTTGGGAAGGTATGCGGCAGCCCATGACAGCCACCTGTCCCATAATGCCCTGGAAGGTGCAGTCCAGGTGGCGAGGCGAGCTGGTCAGGAGCCACCCGTGATGGCAATTGAGGCCCTGGTGTCCGGCAGGCCGTCACCCGTGCCAGACCCATCCCTGCCCCCATACGCATGGAAGGCATCGTACAACCCCCCTCCCCCAGATGGTCTGCGTGGGCATGGTCACCAGGAGCTGGTCAAGCTGCTGCTGGCCGCAGACCCTGCCAATAGCGCTGGCCTGTTGGCTAAAGCAGAGCTATGGAAGGAGTACGGGCTGGGAGCATCTTCCATCCATGATCTCAGGCTCCTGTCAACCGTGCTTCCCGCCCTCCCGGTTGCCCTACTCAGGTATGCCGATACCATCATGGCTCTGGGCGATGTAACTGGCGCTGAACTCCAGTATGAGCAGTGCTTGCTTGCAGATCGGGGCAATGAGCTCGCTCGGCTTAAGCTTATAGCTATCCATTCCCGTATGGGTGACCTAAATGGGATGATTAAGCATTTGGATGGTCTGGCCCAAGCCCATCCATTCAGGCTGGATCTCCAGCTTGAATTGGCTCGGCTTCACCTTCAAGCGGGCATGGGAGAGGAGGCGCTGGAGATCCTCCGGCGAGCAGGTCGTGTCTGGCCTTACGCCCATATAATCGACACCAGACTGGAAGAGTATTCAGCGATTCTGGCAGGCTCTCGTGGTGAAGGAGTGCCCCAAAGTCAGTTGCCTGCCCAGCCATCGCCCCCCTCAGGACCAGGACCGTCTGAAACAGCACTCATAGATCAGGAGGACTCATTCCTGCCCCTGGATGAGATTGTCGGGCAGGGGGTGCAGTTGTGGCAGCCTGCCGCTCCTTCCCCCATAAATCAGGCTAAGAGCGATGGCAGGGGGAATGAGCTCGTTGATGCTGGTGCTGATGCTGGTGCTCACTATCTATTCCACCGGGTGGTAGTGAGAGTGGACACCAAAGGCGGCCATACCCGTTCTGTGCAAAAGGTGATTCGGATAACCAGCCCTACAGGGGTAGCCCGACTCAGAGAAATACGGACTCCTTTTGCCCCTGACTGGGAGAAGATCACCTTTACCAGCGCCCACCGCATCAGCCGTGATGGGAAGACTCTGCCTGCATCGGATAGTCGCACTATGGTTGGACAACTCAACTCATCCGGCACTATCAGCAATGTGGGGACCTGGTTGGTGGGATTTTCATCCCTTAAGCCGGGGGATCTGATTCACCTGCAATACAAATTGGAATTTACGGCTGATCATCGTGCCTTTGCCGGCCTCTTCAATGATCGATTCCAGTTGGCGAATCCTTTGCCCCAGCAACGGGTCATTTATCAACTGACTGTTCCGTCGGGGGTACGACTGAGCCATGGGGTGGGGGGGCAGGCGGAGCGGGTGATTCCCCTCTCGGGCGTAGAGACTGGGGAGGATGGCTGGGTACGTCTGGGATGGAGCATGGACAATGTGCCACCAGTTCAGAGCTACCTGGATGCTGCTCATGTGCCTTATGTGAGTGTCTCCAGTTTCGACTCTTGGGGTAGCCTCTCCCGTTGGTATGGAGAGCTCCTGGCCGAGCGGTCAGAGTTGGGTGTGAATGGCCGTAAACTGGTGCGCAATCTAGCGTGTGATGTGGGTGGCGGGAAAGGTGGCGGGAAAGATGATGGGAGCCGGCGGGCTCCATGCCCGAGTATGGACGCCTTCGGTCAGACAGGAGCCCCGCTCTCCCAAGGGGAGCTTGACCAGATGGTAAAGGCTGCTTTTGAGATGGTGGTGGAGGATGTGCGTTATGTGGGGCTTGAACTGGGTGTTAACTCAATTATTCCTCAGTCGGTAGCCCGTATTCTGGAGCGGGGCTATGGGGACTGTAAGGATAAGTCTCTCTTGCTTGTCTCCCTGCTCAACCACCTGGGGATTGATGGGGTGTTTGCTCTGGTCAGTACGGCACATCCCGGGAGGGCACCCGTCAAAGCCGCTGACACCCCTAATCTGTGGCAGTTCAACCATGCCATCGTCTATGTGCCTTCTCTCAGCCTATGGCTGGACCCAACCGCTGGGCCAGATGCGTTCAATAGGCTTCCCAGGCTGCTTGAAGGTGCTACCGCCCTGCTGGTGCCATGGCCCGGCCAGGCAGAGAGCGATGATAGCCCTGCTGCCAATGGCTACCAGTATGGATCCGTGGCCCTGGAGCCGCTGCTCAGGGTAATTGGGGGGCGCCCATGAGAGTAAGGATGATTCCAAGTAGTATTGCAAGGTTGATGGTGGCTGCATTGGTAGTTGTCGTAATTTCAACCATGGCCATACCCGTCGCCATGGCTGTTTCGGCGGAGATTGATCATCAACAGTTGCTGTCCCAGACCACGTCGTTACAGGAAGAACCTCAAAGTGGCTCTCTGCCAGTGCCTGGCACGCCCAGTTGGAAGATGCTTAGTGGACCTCTGTCCACCATAAATCAGAGGTTGGATTCTCTGGGGGGGGACAGTCGGGATCGACTCCTCCTGCTGCTGGTCCACCAAGCATGGATGGACCGGGATTATCACCGTCTCCTTGATTATGCTGGTGAATTGCTAACCACATCTCCCAACTCTGCCAGGGCAGAGATAGCCCTCTGGCTGGCGTGGGCCGCATTTAATAATGCCCCCGAATTTGATAACTGGGCCTCGGACGTGCTCGAACCGCTGGTAGAGCAAAACCTGTGCAGCAGGGAGCTGAGACATTGGATGGGACGCATGCTTGCCTCAGTACACCGGCACAAGAACAACATAGATCGCCATGATGAGCTGTTGGATGCGGTAGGGATGGTCCGGGAATGGAAGCTGTTCAGGCCATCCTGGGATGACAAGTTACAGAATTTTTCCTCCGGACAGGTGGCAGGTGGAGATTCAGGTGGAGATTCAGGTGGAAAAGCTCCTCTGGTTACCAAGATGAGCGGTGCGGCTCCAGTCTTGCCTGATTCGATCATCATCCGTTCTTCTGACGAGTGGGTGTCTTGGCCAGCCTGGCCTGCTCACGCTTTATGTGGAAGGGCAATTTCTTCCATCACAGTAGGCCATGTGGGCAACCAGCCAGACTCGGCCCCCATCTCGGTCAGATTCCGTACCTACTCTGGGCAACCATTGGCAGTATCGGTGGGCGGGCAACCCATACTTCCACCCCTTGACAGTCTCCATGATGGAGGCCTTCACAATGGCAATTATCAAATCAGCGAGCTGATGTTGCGCCCTGGCACTTATCAAATAGAGGTGTTGGCTCCTGCTGGCGCTGTCGGGGTGTCCCCATCCTTCTGGCTGAGCGCCGAATGGGATGAAGATGCAGGGCCTGTTGCCAAAGAAGAGGCCAAGCTTGTTCAGGCTGGGGCTAAGCCTGAACTTGAGCCGCTCCCTCAGCATCAGCACGTCTCACGGCTCAATACCCGACCAGAGGGTGAGCAGGCAGCCGTCCCATTACCCAAATTGCTCGACTGGCTCATGGGGAAGCCATACCATGCTCATCGCCAGCATGGCGAAACCGAAACCGCTACTCACGGCAACAATAACACCAAGTGGGAAAATGCCCTTTATCTGGCCACCATCGCAGGGACATATCCTTTTAATAACCCCACCATGGCTAGAAAAGAAGCCGCCCGCTTAAAGGGGATGTTCCCTGCGGGCTGGGCAGCGCCATCTTACCTGATAGCTGCAGCATTGAATGGAGATGAGAGTGGTGGGAGGGGGAGTGGTGGGAGTGGTGAGGCGCTACAATCCCTTGCCAATACCAAAACCAACATCAGACAAGCATACCAAGATGCCCTAGCTGAAGAACCGGACCATCTCCTGTCCCTATATGGACTTGCTACTGCCGTAGCTGATGATGGAAAGCCCGATGAAGCCCTAGAATTGCTCAACAGGGCCATCAGCACCAGCCCCCATTATCATTGGGCCCATTACCAGAAGTACAGGTTGCTGCTCAAGGCAAACCGGATGGCTGATGCGGAGCATTCCCTCCACAGAGCCAGGGAGCTGAGCCATAACACCACCATCATGGGCGAGGTGATGGAGTTTGTGGCCAAGACTGGAACCCACGAAGAGCTCAGGCGCTTAATGAATACCACCTCCCCAACGACTCAATTCCCAGTTGATTTGGAGAATGTGCTCCAATACGCCCGAATTCTCCTTAACGGAGGCAAGCCAGAAGAAGGGATTCGTCTCATGGAGAGATGGAATGACACCTTTGGGGACAGTACGGAGACCTACCCTGCCATAGCCGCTTTTTACCTGGCCCGCAACGATCAGGACAGGTCAGAAGAGGCGATCAGCCAGTGGATAGACCGTGATCCGTGGAATAAGGAGCCATACCTATGGCTGGCTGCAATTTGCACCATGGGGGGAACAGGGGATGGAGGGCAAAATGGCGAAGGGAGCAGAACATGGGCAGGGGAGCTGAGGGGAGCGGTCAACAACAAGATGGTGCTGCCACTGCAGTTAGCCCTTGAAGCTGACCCAGCCGCATGGAAGCAGCGCATCGTCCTTGAGCAGATTTTGGGGAATGCCCCCGCCGCTCCTTCACACAATTCCCTGGAGTTGGTGGCTCAATATAGAAAAAGAGTCAAGGAGGATGGTGAGTTCAAGGCAAAGATGGAGGAGGGTAGCAACGCCACCGTGCTGCTGGAGTCAGTAGAGGAGCACCTTTGGGGCAGGGGCTATGGTTGGCGGCTGATTCATAGGATTATAGGGATCAACACCCATTCAGGCGCCGCTGCCCTGCAGGAATTTCGAGGGGGCCGGAGCATGAAGGTCCTGGAGATGCGTACCATCAAGGCAGACGGCTCCATTGTGGAGCCAGACTCTGATCCGGATAAGGGCTTGGCTGTATTCAGTCAGGTCTCTCCTGGTGATGCCATCGAATATAGGGTTTTGGTTCCTCTCTTCCCCAACCTGCCCGGAGGAGGTTATGAGACTGCTATCTCTGCACAACCAGAAGGACTGCCTGTTTATCAGGTCCACGTGAAGTTGGTTGTACCAGTAGCCAGGGATGGAGAATCTGGCTTTGCCTCTGTGCGCCACATGGTCCTACAGAACAGTGGCAATTTCCATAGCCAGTTGAACTTAAATGGTCTCCAAGAATATGGGCTGGGCTCGATAAGCTCCAATCCGAAAATTGAAGCCATTAGCGCTGATAGACAAGCCTTTATCTGGCAGGGGTCTGGTCTTCCGGCCATTACCTGGCAGTCGTCCAATGTACAGATAAAGGGGCCAGGCAGGTTAGGTGAACCTGTGCTCAAGATTCGCTATGAATGCCTGTAGATGCAGTTTTAAGGCCTCACACGAAGACACGAAGTGTTTCTTTTGTTCCTACAGCAACTTGAGGGCACGGCATGCTGTGCCCCTACGCGTGCCGGCAAAAACCACCTTGCACCTTGTCCATTCCCCCACTTGTTCAAATAAAAATCGAGCTTAGGTTTTCTTCCGTTGAGATGATTCATTGGAAGGAGGTAACTGATATAATGGTAGAACGCATTGCTGAAAAACGCTATCATCTGCGTCCTGTTGCCCACTGCGCAAAGGGTTGCAGACGCTAGGTCGGCAGGGGCAGGGCGATGCTCACCCGTGTCGGCCGTAAAAGCCAAGACAAAGAAGCCGATGGAGAGAAAACAACCCCTTCATCGGCTTCACTGTTTTTGGGGAGCCATGTGCAGGAATACCCTATCACGTCTAGGTCTGGCACCACACCACCCACCCACCCACCTGCCCGGCGACCTCGCCACCGGCGGCTACTTGAAACCCGCACCCCCCACCGCGTCCGGCCCGCCACCACAGACCGCACCCCCCACCAGCGGCGCACTGCCCGCCCCCGGCGTGCCCGCGCAGGCCGTCGCTGTCGCGTTCATCGACGCGTGGCTCGCCGGGGCCGCCGACACGCACACCACTGCCGCCCACCAGGCGTGGACAGCGA
>CAYZFJ010000161.1:0-7568 GCA_964477705.1 uncultured Myxococcia bacterium
CCCCATACCCCACAGCCAGCAGCCTGAGCACATCAGGAAACACATCCCAGGTAATCCGCCCCTCAAGACACCACCTCACCAGCGCCTGGTACATCTCCACATCAAGGCCAGCCGTATCAACTCCCTCTCTCTCCAGGGCAACAGACCACTGCCATGCCACCGCACCGGCCATCCTCCCCGAACAGCCCCCAATCTCCAGCAACCTGTCAAAGAGCTCCCTCCGCTCCACAGGTGCCTTGGCAATCTGCCAGGCCAGCTCATTATTTAACCCCAGCGACCGGTAACGACCAACAGCGTGCCAGAAGCTCTCCTTGACACCAGCGGCGATGCGCTCAATCCGCTCCTCAGGAATAGCCACCGGCGGCAGGTCCGTATCCGGGTACATCCGATCTGCCCCCGGCAGCAACCGCTCGAACCGCGTAACACCACCGGGCCGGGCCTGCCTGGTCTCTGGCGGTACTCCCAGGAAAGCCTCCCTGCACCTGATCTCAATCTCTTTGATTGCAGTCTCCACATCCACCTCCGGTCCGTAAACGACAACGATTTCGTCCACATCGTCCACCTGCATGACTGTGCGAATCCTGGACCAGAAATGGGTGTGCAGAGATTGCCCCTCCATGGTAGGCCACAGCAGATTGGGTGTCATATCCAGGCAGGCAATCACCCTCACCCGATCACTCAATTCATCCCCGAACACCCGCCCTGGAGCGGTATGGTGGTCGAGCAACCCCCTGAACCCGGGCAACCTGACTGCATAAGCCCTCGCCCCTGCAGCAAGCATGGCGGCAACCTGGGGGAACGAACTCCGCCTCGCCATTCTGGTCACATCACAAGAGCTCACTCCCCATTGGTCAGCCCCATCATCAAGGCGACGCCCCTTCAGCCGATTGACCAGGCCAAGCAAAGCCGACTGGCGCAGGGCTTCGTAGTGGACCAGCCTGGGAATCCAGGCAATCCTGGGGACTCCCTTAATCTCCACCCGAGTACCACCGGCAATGCTCACGTTCACATCCTGACGGGCTGCTCCAGCACCGGTCCGCACCTTCCCGGTAGCCCGGGTCATGCTTCGGATCAGCTGGGCCACCTCCGCCACCTCCTGGGGTGTGCGAAGATCAGGCATGGTGACTACCTCAATCAGCGGCATGCTGAGCCGATCAGTCATGAAGGTGCGGATATGACCTATGTCAGAAACCTCACGGCACGAGTCCTCCTCCAGCCCCAACTGCTGAATTCCAATGCGCCTGTTCCCGTAGGGTATGCTGCCCCCGACTCCCAGCACGGTAGTGCGCTGAAACCCGGTGGGGATGGATCCATCCAGGTACTGTTTACGAATAATATGGATCTCACCAACCAGATTCAGGTCAAGGAGCAGCGCAATCTCCAGGGCAATGTCCAATGCCTCAGGATTCAGGTGAAATGGTGGAGTGTCATCCATCTCATAGGTACAGACCGATTCCCGCTTCAACCGGTATATGATCTCCTTCCTGGTCTTGAACTCCATCAGGGCTGTCCGGTCATATTCGCCCAGTTCAGACAGGGTGGGACGCATGTGACGCATGATTTGGGCGTCATACTCGCTAGAGTAGAGGCCTGCAGGGCAACGGCAGAACAACTTGGTCCTGGTGGCAAGTTGCTGGTGGATCTCCAGACCTGCCACCAGTCCCAGCTTTTCATAATCGGCCGGGAGCATCTCTTCTGGCTTGGGGAAAGTGGTCATTTCAGTATTTCTTATTTCCTATAGTTTGACTGAACCATACCGCAGCAATCAGTGGTACCGGCCATAATACAGTCACTCGATAATTTGAGTTCTTCTATACTTACCACTTTCCCGAGCCTTTTCTTTATTTTTCTTCATCTGATGAGCTATTGGTTCGCTAGAGAAAAGGCACGGCATACCGCATACGTGTTCTTTTAAGGGAGGGTTGGGTGCACCGCTGACGAAGGGCACGGCATGCCGTGCCCGTACAGGTGTTGGGCAGGAAGTGTTGGATGAGTGAGAGGTGTGGCGCCATACCTAGATGTAATGGGGCGCTTGGGGGCTTAGTGGTATGGAATTGAAGCTTAACAGAACACACATACGGCATGCCGTGCCCCTTGGAGCTGGGAGGGAGGTTTTAGGTGGGATGGGGGGGGGGGCGCCAAACCCAAGTTGCAGCAGACATGATAGGCAGATGGCCGTTCATGGTTTCAGAGGTTACCGACAGGTTTGGGCATGAGCAATTCGCCAACCGGATGGAGAGCAACCCTAGACTCTACAACATTGGCCTTGGTCTAGGCGTGGAACCCGACACCACGACAGCAATACCCGATTCAACTTGACCTGAGGCTGATGGAATTGCATTATGGGTCGATTTTTGCAAGCGCCCCTCCGGGCACAAACCATCGTTCCTTCCAGAGGAACGGAAACCAATGAAGAAGCGTTCCAATCATGAAATTCAAAGATTTTGTAACCATGGGCAACCTGCTGTTCGGCTTCCTTGCAGTAATCATGTTGTTCAAGGGTAATCTGGATCTGGCCTGCTACATGGTACTGCTAGCCTGGGTTTTCGACATCATCGATGGCCCTATTGCCCGCCTCACCGGACAGCAAGACCCATTCGGCGGGGTGCTGGACAGCACCTGTGATTTCGTCACTAACAGCATCGTTCCCGGGTTCGTAATTTACTACGCATTCCTGAACAGGGCAGGCTATCCATGGCAGATCGCTGCCCTGCTCGGATTTCTGCCAGTAGCCTTCGGCACCATCCGACAGGCCCGATATGCGGTAAAAAACATGAGCTACCCATGTTATTTTATCGGGCTGCCCAGAACCGTGTTCAGCATTACTGTCATCTCCCTTCTGCAGAGCAGCCTGTTCAAGCTCGGCGACTCCCTGCTCCCCAATGGGTTCACCTTCCATATTGTGGCCTTGCTTATTGCAGTTATGTCTTTCATGCACCTGTCCAACATGCCATTCATCAGCCACCACGGAGGCAGAAGATGGATGGCTTACATCAACCTGGGCAGATACGTATTCCTGATTGGTACGCCCCTCGTATTCATAGTGGGCCTCACCCTGGGGGCTCCCTGGTTGGTGTGGGATATGATGGTGTTTAACATGTTTACCTATATCTTCCTCGCCTGGATTCAGATGCACCCAGGAGATATGCAGCGGATTCGCCACTACATCAAGACCGGCGAGGTCATCCAGCCCCTTTGCCACAAGGATTCGGGCTGGCGGGCCAAGGGAGGAGCCATATACTTCCGTGAGAAACCAGATCTAAAGTTCTAGAATACGATTATCTCATTCAGTGCCCACTCTTCTTATTTTAATGTTCCTTGCACTACCTGCCTCCTGCCACCTATTTGTCCACCTGACCGAATTAGATCCTTATCTACAACATGAGAAGAATATACCGTTTGTTTAAGTTGTTTATTGTACTGGTTAATGTTTCTGACAGAGCGCAATCGTCTGAAATGGTATCCTGATGAATCCCCGATCAATATGCACAGCTAATATTAAGATTTATGATTATCCGAATTTCTGATACCAATGAATTAGCTGACAACAGAGGCAGGAAAGGACAGGTCATCATCTTGAACGCGGGCAAGACAGAAAAATCAAACTTAATCTCAAGCATATATGCATCATTTAGGTGGCATAATGCCATCATTGCCACGCTAATGGTGGTGGTGTGTGCATCCATGATCGCCATCGGCGCAGCTCCGGCTCACGCCTTTGACACTGTCACCAGCTTTGGACCTTCAGACGGCAAGGTAGAAGGGAAACACTTTTCGATCCAGCCTCAGAGCCAGTTTTTCTACAGTCAGGAGTACTCTTTTACCGGATGGCTGGAGGATGGCGGTGAATTCGGCGCCGAGTTCCTGATCAGCAATGTGGGAATAGGTGGAATAAAAGGTGGCGTGAACGCTTGGTACCGCCCCGGTAATGGGGGCAAAAAGCTTAAGGCATCACTCCAGAAAAAGAAGGGCCAATGGTCATGGCAGAACAGCCCCGCTCCAGGAATGAAGGTGGGCGGTTCCAGCTTCACTGCTGAGCCCGGCAAAGCTACCATCGCCATCTCTGAAGGTGAGCTGCAGGCAGAAGCCCAGTTCATCAACATCCTGCCACCATGGCGTCCAGGGAGTGGCAGGGTCCATTTTGGCAGCGCACGTAAGGATTACTACGACGTTACCCTGCTCGCTCCCAAGGCCCAGGTCAAAGGCAAGGTGCTCATTGATGGGGAATGGAAAGAATTTACCGGTTATGGGTATGCGGACCATAAGGCCACTACTGTGGCGCCCCAGGAACAGGCAAAGACCTGGATTCGTTTCAGGGCATATGAGGGTGACTGGACTATCATCTCTCAGGAGTTCATCCTCCCCTCCTCCCTGGGAGGTGGCCGTATTCCATGGATCATCATTGGATACAAGGACCGTCTGGTATTCCAGAGTCTGACCCATACCCTCACCCCTCAGAACATCGTCGAGGACAAGAAGTTTTCCTACATATACCCAATGGGTCTGGATTTTGCCGGCAAGGAGGGTGATCGGACACTGGCAGGGAAGGTGACCGCCACCAGGCTTACCGATCGAGCTGACCTGTTGTCGGGGTTAGGGGCCATAGAGCGAGCCGTTGTGAGCAGGTTCTCTAAACCAGTCGGTTACTACATGGATGCAGACTATCTATTTAATCTGACCATCGCTGGCAAACCTTACCAGATCAAGGGTAAGGGCTCCTATTATGTGAAGCACCTGAACCCCTAACCTAGCTGTCGTGGCAAGGGGCAAGGTAATCACCTCTGCCCCAACAGGCGTTTATTTTTGGTGATACTGAGGCTCAACTACCTAGGAGGGGTTGTTAGCTGCAACAAGTCGCTTCTCACGCCTCGCAGCCAATCGCTCATCAATGGCCAGCAGCGCAGGTAGAACAATCAACGTGGCTGCACAAGCGGCTGCCAGACCAGTGACTGCCACCGTGCCAAGGGAATTAAGTCCGTAGTGATCTGCAAGCATCATCCCCACAAAACCAGCCACAGTGGTCACACTGGTCAGGATTAAAGGCAGCCCAGAATGCTTGAGAACAAAGCCGATACTGCCACGCCCTTCTTCATAATACCGGTGCATAAAATGAATGGCATAATCGATACCCATGCCAATGACCGTAGGCAAAATGCACAGATTGAAGAACGACCATTTCACGTCGGCCAGATAGAAAATAGCTATAGCCCAGAGGAAACCGGTGGTGATGGTGCCAAACGAGAGGAAGGTCTTCTTCCAGGAGCGGAAATCCGCCAGCAGCAGCAGGAAAACCGAGATGACCGCCAGGATCATCACCTTCACCCCATCACTGGCTGCCATATCAACCACATCCTTGAGTATGAAATAGTTGGCAGTAACTGGTACTACCTTGCCATTCTCCAGAGTGATATCACCGAAAGCTTTAAAAAGCTTGGAGGCAGTGAGATAATCCTCCTTCTTGCCCCACCCCCACAACATGGCAAACTTTCCAAAGCTCTCCCCGTCCACCTCGCCAAAACGTTTCTTCACCCAGTGGGGGAGGTCCTCGATACCGAAAGTCTTCTCTACTTCAAGGAACGAATAAAGCTCATTAACCCGCTCCAGATCGTCGCCGCTCAGAATATCCATCTTGCGATCAACCAGCCGCTTGATTCGCTTGATAATCTTAAGCCTGGCCTCCTGATCAGCCTGCTCAGGCACAAAATGCCAGATAGTGAGAAAACGGGGCAAATAGGGCTTGCCATTCTCCGGGTCGATGACTTTTGTCTGTGCCTCAAGGGCCCTATGGAGAAGTTTTGCCTCGTCCCATGAATCGGCCAGAGCAATAGCATTAGGGAAGGTAGCATTACCAAGGATGTCACTATATGACTCCTTGTTTGCCTTCTTCATCTGCTTGGCAGCCTTCTCCTTCACCTCTCTGGATTCAGATTTGCGAGTTAGCTTGCCGAAATCGAACTCGAATGGGATCTTGTCGAAGGATGCGGCCCCATACACAGCGAAACCTATGCCAGCGATGAGAACAACGATGGAAGCGGCGAGAGGGAAGGGACGCCTATGTTTAGCCAGCTTGGGCACCGATGCACCCTTCTCCACCCTGGAATCAGCAGCCGCATCTGCATCTGTACCAGCATCCGCAGCCTTACCCCGAGCCTTGGATGGCCAGAACCGCTCAAGCAGCACCAGCAGGGCTGGGAATGTAGCATACACAGCCACATAGCTGAGCAAAATGCCACCGCTGGCGATAAGCCCAAACTCCGAAAAACCTCGAAAATCTGCAAACACCAGCATAAAAAAAGTTGCCGCAGTTGTGAAAGCAGCAGTGAGTGCTGCCCGCCCAGTTCTCGAGAGAATGGCAACCAGTGCGTCCTCAAGGCTAGCCCCCTTCTTTGCTTCAACCAGGAACCTTGAATAGAAGTGGATACCAATATCGATACCCAGCCCAAGGAGGATTGCCACAATGAATGCACTGATCACATTGAGGCGCCCCACAGCCAGGCTGGCAAACCCCAGGGTCCAGAGAGCACCAACCCAGAGGGGGATCATAATCAGGACCACAGAACGGAAGGTTCGGAAGAAGACAATTATACAGAGAGCAATGACAACCATACATAGGGAGGAAGCCAATGCCACATCATCTTTCACCGAGTCCAATTCACCCAGCTTCTGAACGTAATCCCCCTGGAATTTGAACTTCATCTCCGGGTGGAAAGAGGTAGGCTGGAGGGACGCCATAGCCGCCTGCATAGAATCGAGCAATTGGCGGCAAAAATCCACATCGATGGGGGGACCATTGGGTTGAACCTTCATAACGGCGGTGGTGCCATCATGGTTCAGAAAATACTCATCTATGTTGTAATTGGCCCATGGCAGGTCTTCGCCCTTAAAGAGAGTACCGGCCAATTTCTCTTCGCCATCGCTCTTTTTCCCACTATTATTCCCATCACCGGCATTACCAGCCACCCCATTATTGCTCCCCTCGCCATCATCATCCCCAAATAAGTTCATCCGCTTTCCGACTTCAGACCCAATCCGCTCCCTTACCTCCCCCTCAATCTCCTTGAGCTTATCTTCAGACAGATAAAGCAGTGCATTATCTTCAAAGAATGTTCGATCCTGATGATAATGCACAAACATCACATCAGGCAGATCCTCCAACACTGGAGCAGCCGCTTCCATAAACTTGATATTGGCTTCTTTGGATGGGGAGTCGATCTGGACCACCACCTCGCCGGTGGTGCCAATCCGTTCCAGAACTGTATTCATTCTCTGGATAATTGGTGCGTGCTCAGGGAGGAGCAGGGAGAGATCAGTGCTGATGCTAAGCCTGGATGCGAGCCAGACACAGAGGCCACAGGCAACAACGACCAGAGTCAGAGCGAGATAGGGTGCCTTTTTGTTTTTCACAAGTAACAACGAGTACTTGCGCATCAAATTTTGGATGAACATTTATCACTTCTTTCAGAGAAATCATGCGAAGGCCTAATCTGTATTAAACCTCACTTCCACACCATCTAATTCCCCCTCCAGTCCCTTCGGGAACATATATATACCATATCAGGATGCCTCTG
>CAYZFJ010000162.1:0-7403 GCA_964477705.1 uncultured Myxococcia bacterium
CTTTGGGGAGCAGCCCTCAATTGCCCTCCGCAACAACCACCTCTCCCGCCATCATCCCCCTAACTTAGTGCCTTCGTGTCTTCGTGTGAGGCCATCAGGTGCAAGGAACAATATGGGTCACTACCACTAATTCCCCATCCCTCCCAACGTCTGTAGGGGCACGGCATGCCGTGCCCTTCGTCAGCGGTGTACGCAACCAGCCCATACCACCATTGGGAAAATAACCTGCCTTAAGAGAACACGGATTCGGCATGTCGTGCCCTCAAGTTACAGTAGGAACAAGAAAAATGCTCCATCCGTACCTTAACGATGTGCAACTTTTAACTTTTTACTTGTAACTTGTAACTGGGTTGGGGTCAGGCAACGGAGAGATTACTTGAGGATGATTCCGAGACACCGGCAGTTGCGGTTGCGGTTGCGGTTGCAGCAGCAGTTGTCGCCGTACTGGCAGTCTGATAGTTCTTTCTCTTCAACTTGCGGGCAACTGCAGCTACCAGTATGGCGATTCCACCACCAGCTCCAAGGTAAAGAGCCCAAGGCAGGATACCCAGAATGGCCATTACCAAGAATAAGGCAATGAAAAAATCCTTCTTCATAGTGTAACGGAGCCATGAAACCAGAGTAGTAAACAGGCCTGGCTTCTCTACACTCTCGGACTTATTGTCGAAGGACCAGTCAATGCTGTACAGGTCGCCACTCTTCTTGTCGAAGATCTCCTTGTAGAAGATCATGGAGGAGAAGAATAGACCAACCACTGCAATCATTCCCAGAACCAGGTAATGGCTGCCTCCCCCGATTTCCATGCGGGAAGCACCCACTGCCAGTCCAGTAAAAAAGAGAATATTCGACAGATCGTCGCTGATAGTGTCGAGCCATTCACCAAGACGAGACTTCTGGAACCTGACTCGAGCCAACTCTCCGTCAACGCCGTCCAGAATTGAGTTGGCCTGCATCAGAATAGCGCCCGCAAGAAACCACCAATAGGTACCTTGAGTGACAGCCAGTGCAGCAAGCACGCCGAGGGTGAAGGTTATTATGGACATGAAGTTGGGAGTAACCGGCTTGTTTACCAGCATCCTTGAGATAGAGAGGCTGATATTCCGGTTTATGTACCGAGCTACAATGCCATCCACCGGCTTCCTGCATGAATTAAAGAGCATCTTCTCGGCAAAATGGAGAGCACCTGGTGTATCAACGTCCTGCCACCATGCGGAACCTATGTCGCAGGTTCCCATCTTGCCGTCTCCGGCGAGCCGCTTGATACCGTCAGAGAGGGAACAGTCCCCACCTCTCTCCAATTTGGCTTGTTCCAAGGCATCGAAGAGTCCGGTGGTGCACTTGAACAGCCCAGTGTCAATGCAGTTGTAGGCAGGCAGCTCCTTGCCGATGTCCACTATTCTGTCTGAATTATCCACAAGAACCTTGGTGGCATCGTCGAGATCGAAGATATCCTTGATTTTGCGATCAACAGCCAGAATGGCACCATCGGGGATGCGCCGTGACTTGAGCAGGGTTCGAGCCATCTCCTTCTGGAACACATGATCCGACATGGTCAGAAGAAAATCACTCTTAATCAGGGGCTGTGCAGCCAAAACCGAGAGCCCATTGGACGATTTCCATCGTTCGTTTCTCACGGTCTGGATATTCAGACCCTGGAGACGGCCGGACCTCTGGCT
Source organism: uncultured Myxococcia bacterium (assembly GCA_964477705.1). Taxonomy (GTDB): domain Bacteria; phylum Myxococcota_A; class JAVEVO01; order JAVEVO01; family CAYZFJ01; genus CAYZFJ01. Next base: position 1,677 of record CAYZFJ010000162.1, read on the forward strand.
CTGGATGTACTCCTCGACCTGCTCTCCCTTGTATCCAGTCACCACAACGAAGTTGTCAATGCCTTCTTCTTTAAGGGTGAGCATGGTCCGTGCAATGAGAGGTAAACCAGCAACCCTGGTTAAAGGTTTGCTGGGCGCTTTCGATGCATCGCCACCAGATAGACGTGCCCCATTGCCCGCTGCCAAGATTACAGCGGTGTTGATCTTTCCGCTCATCAGCGATCCTCGTAATAATCCATACCTAGATGGGTAATCAACTCTTCACCGCCCAGGAATCGCAAGGTGTTCTTGAATTTACGGTGCTGAATGAAGAGATCGTGTTCGGGACGGAGTCCTTCGGCAGCCATGGGGCTTTTGAAGAAGAAGGAGAGCCACTCCTGAATGCCAGACATGCCTGCACGATGGGCCAAGTCCATGAATATGGCCAGGTCCAGGACGATGGGAGCGGCCAGGATGGAGTCCCTGCAGAGGAAGTTGACTTTGATCTGCATGGGATATCCGAGCCAGCCAACAATGTCGATATTATCCCAACCTTCTTTGGCATCACCCCTGGGAGGGTAGTAGTTAATGCAAACCTTGTGGTAGATGTCTCCGTAGAGTTGGGGGTACTGGTCCGGGCGGAGGATTCCGTCCAGAACGGACAATTTGCTCACTTCCTTAGTTTTGAAGGATGCGGGATCATCCAGTACCTCGCCATCCCGGTTGCCCAGGATGTTGGTGGAATACCAGCCACTCAGACCAAGCATACGGGCTTTCAGGCCTGGAGCGATGATTGTCTTCATCAGGGTCTGACCGGTTTTGAAGTCCTTACCACAGATGGGAAGCCTGTTCTGGCGAGCAAGCTGGTTGATGGCAGGTATATCCACAGTCAGGTTGGGGGCGCCATTGGCAAAGGGGAGACCTTCGGAGAGGGCAGCATAAGCATAGATCATGCTGGGGGAGATGGAGGGGTGGTTTTCCTTCAGCCCCTTCTCAAATCCTGCCAAGGTGCCGTGGACCTCAGGGTTCTGTTCAAGATAAACCTCGGTAGACCCGCACCAGACCATCACGCCACGGGTGCACTTGTTTTTGGCCAGGAAGTTGCGGATATCATCACGCACCTGCTGGGCAAGATCCCACTTGGTGTCGCCGGTCTTCACATTGGTACCATGGAGCCGCTTGACGTAGTCGATGCTGAATACTGCTGTCATCGACTTGATGGCGCTCAGCTCGTCTTTGATTTGGCTCAGCAGGTTGGCTTCCAGCACCTGGCTTCTGGTGGCAACAGTGTAGGCATCCTCACCGTGAAGGTCCCAGCCGCCAAAAACAATATCCTCAAGGCTTGCCAGAGAGATGAAGTCCTTGATGAGCGGGTTGCGGTTTTCGTCCCGCTTGCCCAGTCGAATGGTCTGCAGTTGCGAAACGGAACCGATGGGGATTCCAAGTCCTTTTTTGACTGCTTCAACACCAGCGATAAATGTGGTGGCAACAGCACCGAGTCCCGGTATCATAACTGCCAGTTTTCCTGCAGCAGGAGTGACGTTGGGATAGTTTTTCCCGGTGGTTTGGGTTGCTGTGCTCAATTTTTCTGTCGACATTCTCATTCCTCCAGCCTGGGTTCACGGTCCCCGCCGATGGGGGCTTTACACAGGCGGCCGCAATACTAGCCGCCCACAAGCGGCATGTCAATGAAGGACATGCAAAATCCAAGCCTGTAATTGGAACATGATAATTCCATTAGCAAGTGGGCCATTTAACAAGATTTTTGTTTCATCAGTTTGACGGATTTGTCCACTATTTTGACGTTGTTGTGGGCATGTGTTCACGTTTTTGACATCTGCTGGTTTCTGTTTTCATGGTGCCTATTCTGATTGACCTGGGAGGGATGGGGTGATAATCGAAACGGATGGGATAATGTGTATTGAAGCCTTGTTGAGGATGGTGTGGTGCTTATCCCATTGAGGAATACCATTCGTCCGGCGGGAGATCTCTAAATAATGTGTATGTCGAAACTGGATGCGAAGGTGGAAGTTGGGGAAGAGAAAAAGGATAGCGGGTGGTGTCCCAAGCCGGACTGGTTCAAGGTGGCGTTACCCGGACGGGGCTGGTATGCAAAGGTGGCCGGCATTTTGAAGGAGCAGGGGCTGGCTACTGTCTGTCAGGGTGCCCAGTGCCCCAATATGGGTGAATGCTGGGGGCGGGGAACCACTACCATCATGATTCTGGGTGATACATGCACTAGACGATGCCGGTTCTGTGCGGTGCGTAAGGGTAACCCTGGAGGGGTGGTAGACAAGGAGGAGCCCGAGAAGGTGGCCAGCGCCATCAAGAATCTGGGCCTGCGCTATGCGGTGCTTACATCAGTTGACAGGGATGACCTGGACGATGGGGGGGCCTCCATATTTGCAGAGACTATACGTGCCATCAAGAGGCGGACGCCGGATGTGTCTGTTGAGGTGTTGACTCCGGATTTTGGTGGACGGGATGAGCTGCTCGATTCGATGGCACAGAGCGGCTGTGATGTGCTGGCCCATAATGTGGAGACGGTGCGCCGTTTAAGCGGACAGGTGCGGGACCCCCGTTGTGGTTATGATCTCTCGCTGGGTGTCCTTGAAGGGTACTGTCGCCATGGTCGGGGGATGGTGCCTGTTAAATCATCGATTATGCTGGGTCTTGGTGAAACCGAACAGGAGATTGGTGAGACATTGCGGGATCTCCGTGCGGTGGGGGTGAGCATGGTTACTCTGGGGCAGTATCTGCGGCCTGGGAAGAAGCATGTACCAGTCCAGCGGTATGTTACACCCGGCGAGTTTGATAACTGGAGAGATGTGGCATTGGGTATGGGATTTGCTGCGGTAGCTTCAGGCCCCATGGTGCGAAGTTCCTATAACGCTGAGCAGTTGGAGAGGGATGCTGCTGATCGATAATGATGATTGGTGCATCACGCCGGTGTTGTGGCTTTTTTTTTGTTTCGATATTTCTCCGTGAGACTGTGCGGGCACATTAGTGTGTAGAGTTTGCCGTGTTTGCCGTGTTTGCAGAGTCTCCGACCTCGACTTGTGAAAGGAACTGACAATGGCTCTCAGGGAGTTGAAGACAGATGTGTTGGTCATTGGGGCTGGTCCGGGAGGTTATTATACAGGGATACGCCTTGGTCAGATGGGCATTGACACCATCGTGGTGGAGCAGGAGCGGGTGGGGGGGGTCTGCCTCAACCACGGTTGCATCCCATCCAAGGCGCTGATACATGCGTCACGAGCCTATGAGAGTACTATCAGTTCTGCCAAAATGGGTATCACCGTTGATGGTGTGAATGTGGATTGGATCACCATGAGGGGGTGGAAGGATGGGGTGGTCCTTAAGCTGACGGATGGGGTGAGCAGACTGTTGAAGGCCAATGGGGCTCAGCTGATTCAGGGTAAGGCGCGGTTCATGGGGACGGGCAGTGAGGGCTCTGTTGAGGTAGAGGTACTCCACAGTGGTGAAGGGGAAGGGGGGAAGGGCGGCGAGGGTGGCGCTGGAGAAGACACCACCATCATTACAGCCAACAAGGTGGTAGTTGCCACCGGGGCCAATGCCACCGAGCTGCCTTTTATGCCATTCAGTCACCCTCGGGTGCTCTCCAGCCGCTCGTTACTTGCTATTGATCATATTCCTGAGCGGCTGCTGGTGGTCGGCGGGGGATTCATCGGGCTCGAACTGGGAACCGTATTCTCCAGACTTGGTAGCAAGGTTACTGTTATTGAGGCGGCAGATCGCATCCTGGGGAATGTGCCTGTGGAGTGCTCAAGATTGGTGGTCAAGGGATTGCGGGAGAAGAAGATTGATCTGCTCACTGGTGCCAGAGTGAAGGAGATGGTGGATATGGGGGCGGATGGGATCGCCTTGCAGGTGGAGACGGAAGGCGGCATGCGGGAAGTGCAGGGAGACTACGTGATGGTGGCGGTTGGGCTCAGGCCTAATACTAGAGGGCTTGGCCTGGAGACTGTTGGGGTGGAGGTGGGTAAGGGTGGGTTCATCATTACGGATTCGGGACTCCAGACTACCAGGGCTGGGGTTTATGCTATTGGTGATGTGCGGGGCGGCATGCTCCTGGCGCACAAGGCGTATATGGAGGCTGAGCTGGTCTGTGACATTATCGGGGGTAAAGAGAGATCCCTTGATGATGTGGCGGCCATCCCTTGGGTGGTGTTCACGGAGCCGGAGGTGATTGGGGTAGGAATAACCGAGGATGAGGCGATTAAGGCGGGTGTTGCTCGGGTTAAGGTGGGGAAGTTTCCCCTGGCAGCCAGTGGCAGGGCGCTTACCCGGGATGAGACAGATGGCTATTTCAAGGTGTTCGCCGATGGTGATACGGATATGATCCTGGGTATTTATGGGGTGGGGATGGATATCTCAGAGTTGTCCGGGGAGATGGCCCTGGCTATTGAAACGGGCTGCACGGCAGCGGATATGGGAGCAGTGGTGCATGTGCACCCTACGTTGTCAGAGGCAATTCAGGATGCGTGTCATGCTGTTCATGGGAGGGCAATTCATATCATGAACAGGAGTGAATCCCAGCGACCTTCGGGGCAGTCGGCCGGGGGGAGGACGGAAAAGCGGTGAAGGTGGAGGAGAAGACGAAGGGGAAGGTATGGATGCACAGGGTTGGCGAAGGGGAGGGAGATGGGGGAGGGGACGGGAACGGGAAGCACAGCCTGACTTGCTGTGCAGCGGGGGATGTTGTCATTTGCAGGATGGGAGTTGTGGATTATGGACGTTGTTGCCTTGTTCAGAAGCAGATCTGGGAAGGGGTCCGTAATGGCACAGTCCCTGAGCATTTGTTGCTAGTCCAGCACCACCACGTGTTTACTGCAGGCGCCAGAGGCATAAATGGAGGCCTCCTTGTTGGTGCTGATAAGCTCCAGTCTCTGGGTGTGGACCTTGTGCAAACAGATCGAGGAGGCGAATTAACCTACCATGGTCCTGGTCAGATGGTGGCTTATCCTATCCTTAATCTGGCTTCAAGAGCCCGAGATGTGCGCAAATATGTGAACAATCTGGAGGAGACGGTTATCCGCCTCTGCGGTGAGCTGGGCATAGCTGGAGTGGGCCGCCGGGATTCGTTTCCTGGCGTGTGGGTGGGGGGAAGAGGCAAGCTGGCCTCCCTGGGGATCCGCATCAGCCGCTGGGTCACCATGCACGGTGTTGCTCTCAATGTAATGGTTGACAAGGCCTACTTTCGAATGATTGTGCCCTGTGGGATTGAGGGGGTTGAGATGGTGTCCCTGTCAGAGCTGGTCCCGGATAGTGAAGACCTCTCCATGGAACGGGTTGAGGGGTTATATGCCCGCTCATTTCAGGATGTGTTCGGCGGAAACCTGGTGCCTGCACCAACGTCTTATGTGAATGGTCTGCTGACGAAGTGTATTGCCGGGTAGATCAGGGCAGGTAGTTCGGCCAGTATTGATAATATGGACCATTCAAGCAGTTAGAGCTTGTTCAAATCCTCGTCAATCTCCTCCAGCCCTGTGTCCCGCCAGTTCTCTGGTATATAACTGACCGGATCCATGTCGAACTTGATCCTGCAAATTTCCGAGCAGAAAAAGTACTGCTTACCCGCATAGGTGCTTGTCTCTGTCTCTGGGGCATTATGATCGATTTTGTCGCCGCACACTGGATCAGTCACCATAATTTGTACTCCTGTCAATACTTCGCTTGCATCATGTTGGGTTCCCGAGGACAGGTTTCAAGTGACAAGGTGCAAGG
>CAYZFJ010000163.1:0-7389 GCA_964477705.1 uncultured Myxococcia bacterium
TGAAGGTCAGATTATCTGTGATGGTGCCTGTGTGAACCCCATGGTGGCTCGTTCCCACTGCGGTGGATGTGGCCAGGAATGTACCGCCGATGAGCATCAGTGTGTTGACGGACAGTGTGTTCTTGTCTGCGATCTTGAGCAGGGGATGGCCGAGTGTGATGACCAGGACGCCTGCACTAATCTGATGGCCGAGCCTTTGCACTGTGGCGCATGCGGTAATGCCTGCCCTGCCTGGCAGGTCTGCTATCAGGGCCAGTGTACTACCCAGTGCAGTCAGGGGTTTGAAGATTGCGAAGGCCTCGGCAACTGTGCAGACTTGGCATCCGACTCCTCCCACTGTGGAACCTGTGAGAATACCTGTGGTCAATGGGAAACATGTATGGAGGGCGAGTGCATAGTGCAGTGCCCAGTCGAGCACACCCAGTGTGGCCTTGATTGTGTGGATTTACTGGTGGATTCCAGCAACTGCGGTGAGTGTGGCCGCATCTGCGCCCCAGACAGTCAAGTGTGTGATGGTGGGCATTGTGTATCCGTATGTGGTGTAGGTATGGAGCGCTGCGGTATGGAGTGCACTGACCTTGCCAGCGACGTGGAGAACTGTGGCCAGTGCGGCAGGGCTTGCCAGGAGGGCCTGTTGTGTGATGACGGGGATTGTGTGCCCCCACCATGTGAAGATGGCATGGAGTTCTGCCTGGGGGGCGGTTGCGTGGATCTCTCCTCAGACCTGGACAATTGCGGTGCCTGCGGCAGCTCATGTGTGGATAGTCAGGGGGGCGGCGGAGGCACAATCTGCCGCAGTGGAGCATGCTTTACCGCTGTAACATCTGTTACCCTGCACGTGAGCAGTATAAACCTTGCTGCCGGAGAGCAGAGCACACTCACCGCCACAGTGATGCCCCTCCACGCATCCAACCCAACCCTGATCTGGACATCCTCCGCCCCCAATGTCGCTACAGTAACCACTGACATAGACCCGGAATTGGGAGGAACCACCCTGAGCGCTACCATCACAGGTATGGGGCATGGCCAGGCCACCATCACAGCCCAGACCACCGATGGAAGCGGTTTTTCCGCCTCATGCGTGGTCAGTGTGCGAAAGGCTGTAACAGGTGTCACCCTTTCGCCATCATATGTCGCCCTTGAGCCGGGTGGCGAGGCTCTGTTGACAGCGACCATAACCCCTCCCGATGCTACCAATAAGGGACTGAACTGGACCTCCAGCAATCAGGATGTGGTGACCGTTGACCAGCAGGGGCGGGTTGTGGCCAGAGCAGGTGCGGCGGGGGCTGCAGTCATCACGGTCAGCACCGCAGATGGAGGATTCATCGCTGAAGCCGATGTGGCGGTCAACCCCATCAGGGTTGAGTCGATAACCCTCTCTACGACCTCACTCACCATGAACAGAGGGCAGACCTTCCTGCTCACCGCCACCGTACTGCCCGCCGATGCCACCAACAAGAGCGTGCGCTGGTTCTCATCGGCTGCATCCATTGTGAGCGTGAACATGAACACGGGCCTGGTTACTGCCCGAGATGGGGGGCAGGCTATTGTGTCTGTGGTAACCGTGGATGGTGGCCACCGGGCAGACTGCCTGGTTTCTGTTTTTAACCCGGTGACTGGTGTGAACCTGGATCGCTCCAATGTGGTGCTTGACGTGATGGCAGAGACGGTTCTGGTGGCATCAGTGATCCCGCCCGATGCGACCGAACCGGGGGTGAGGTGGCACTCTACCAAGCCGACGGTGGCTACAGTAGATGAATATGGAGCGGTGACCGCCCTGTCAACTGGACAGACCATCATCTCTGTGACCACTGAGGATGGTGGATTCGTGGCCACTTGCACGGTGGTGGTGGTGGTGTATGTGACTGGTGTGGCAATATCACCGCAGACCCTGGAACTGCTGCCGGGTGGGCGGGCCTTTGTACAGGTGAGCATAGAGCCTGAGAACGCTACCAATAAGGTGTGGACCATCCAGTCGGCCAATTCGGCTGTGGCCGCAATCAATCCAAACAACATCACAGAGGTGATAGCAGGGCCTGCTGCAGGGAGCACCACCATAACCGTGACCACCTTGGATGGGGGATTCAATGCGGTGTGTGATGTGGTGGTTCGCATTCCTGTAACCGGGGTCACATTGAATGTGGACAACCTGAAGCTGAACCCTGGAGAGAGCCAGAATCTGGTAGCTACCTTATTGCCTGCTGATGCCACCGACAAGAGCATTATGTGGAGCTCCAGTGATGCCAGCAAGGTGTCTGTGAATCAGAGTGGCAGGGTGACCGCTACAGGCTCGTCTGGTTCAGCGGTTATAACAGCTACCACCACAGATGGTGACCATACTGCTTCCTGTCAGGTGCGTGTTTTCCTCTATGAATTTCAAAGTCACACCTTTACTCCATGTGGAGTCTCTGGCAGGGAAGGGCCTGATGTTGACCAGTGCCGGACGGCCTATGCTCAGGAGCTTTGGGCTCAGGAGCCGAGCTGCTTCACGGTGGACGGTGGGGTCCAATTCTGGACAGTCCCAGTGAGTGGTACTTACCAGATTGAGGCCTGGGGTGCCCAGGGAGGGGGGAGTGGTAGCGGCAGCGGCGGATTGGGTGCACGGATGTCGGGCAGGTTCGTCTTGACTACGGGTCAGCAACTCAAAATGCTGGTGGGGCAGCAAGGCGGGACTGATCCCGGTGGCGAGGGTGGCGGTGGTGGCGGTGGTACTTTTGTGACCACCACTGGTAATGCTCCGCTGGTGGTGGCAGGGGGAGGCGGGGGCAGCGCAGATGTGCGTTCGGCAAGTATGAACGGGGTGGCAGGCAACGACGGAGTGGAGGGAGTGAGTGGCGGGGGAATCGGCGGTCAGGAAGGTAGTGGGGGGATGGGTAGTGCCGCTGGGGGTGGTGGTGGGTTGGTTGGTTCGGGAGGCTGGGGGTTCGAGGGGGGAGGGTCGGCGTATGCGGAGGGGGGAGCAGGGGGAAATAGCTGGAGTACTGATTCGAGGGCTGTTGGCGGTTTTGGTGGGGGTGGAGGGGGAGCGTTCAATAGTAATAGCTGTGGTTGCAGTGGTCCAAGCTATGGCGGTGGTGGTGGTGGGGGCTACTCTGGCGGCGGCGGTGGCAAAACAGATAATGTTACCAGAGGAACAGGCGGTGGCGGCGGTGGATCCTATAACAGCGGGTCGAGTCAGAATAGTGATCCGGGAGTGAGTACCGGGCATGGCAAGGTGGTTATTACTAAAATAGATTAGTAAAGACCAGGACAGAACTCCCGGGGTAACGGCTAACCCGCCCAGTTTGGTCACCCCTGCCACTCATTCTCCACACCTCACAGCTCCCTCCTAACGCCTGAAGGGGCACGGCATGCCGTGCCCTTCGTTAGCGGTACACCCAACCTACCAGTCACACGGCCTGATTAAATCGCATTGCATCCACATCACATTACGTACATCACCACTGCCAAAAAGTGACAGATGCTGCCCCCCAGCACGAACAGGTGCCAGATGCTGTGCATGTAGGGAGTCCGCTTCATTACATAGAATACAGTGCCTATGGTGTAGGAGAGGCCCCCTCCCAGCAGGAGCCATAACCCGGGAGCACTCAGGGTCTCCACCATGCTGCCAGCCTTGAAGATAATTATCCACCCCATCCCTATGTATCCAGCCAGGGACACTGCCTTGGGACGGTTGGGCCAGAACACCTCCAGCATCAGCCCGAGTACGGCAATGCCCCAGACCAGCCCGAAGATGAGCCACCCTCCGTTACCCTGCAGCGTGATGAGCGTAAAAGGGGTGTATGTTCCTGCGATGAGCAGGTAAATGGATGCATGGTCTACGGTCTTTAAGAGCTTTTTGAGCCTGACATCCCGGACGGCATGGTAAAGGGTGGAGGCTGTATAGAGGGCAATCAGGGAGATCCCGTAGACTATGGCCGCAGCCACCTGGCGCCCTCCCCCCTGAAGTGCGGCCAGCGTCACCATCATGGTCAGTCCTGCCACCGAGAGCACTGTGCCCAGCCCATGGGTGACTGCATTGGCGATCTCCTCACCCGGGCTATATGGCCTGATTACCCTGGCCCTGTTGGTGCCCTGGTTGCTGTCATTTTCGCATTTGATGGGGGCACCTGTCGCTGCAATCTGGTCTCCAGTCATCGAGTTTCTTTCTTATTTAAGTACATCGGCAAGCAAAGACGGGAAGGAAGGGCACCAGAACGTATCGCTCTTCCAAACGTTGTCAGCATACCTCCAGTTATGTCATGACTCTATCACGTGACTGAGAAGAGGCGTCTGAACCTTGTGCCCTCGCCGGAACACTGCCTTTTCGAACTCGATTACCAGAAAGACTGCCAGTCCCCAGATGGCTGCCCGGCCCCAGGTGGCTCCGTCAATGGATGCGGTTCCAAATAGTAGCTGCAGGGGAGATGCGTAGGTGAATGCTACCTGCAGAATCACCAGGATGGCCACTGCTGCCAGCACAGCTCTGCTCCCCAGAAAAGCTGCCTTGTTTAATGATGATTGCAGGATGAAGACGCTGTTGAACAGGTAGAACACTTGGGTAATGACCAGGGTGTTTACCGCCGCCGTTCTGGCTATTACAAGACTTGTCCCTTGGTTCATCATCCACATAAAATGGCCAAGAGACCCTGCAGTCATCAGGAGTGATACGATGATGATGCGCCAGACAAGAAACTTAGACAGCATCGGCTCTTGGGGACTTCTGGGAGGACGCTGCATCACCCCTGCTTCCAGGGGTTGAAATGCGAGCGGGATGGCCAGTGTGACGGTGGTAATCATGTTGACCCAGAGGATCTGGACTGGTGTAATGGGGAGAGCGAATTTGGTCTGGCCTGCTACCAGGCTGCCCAGGAACATGGAGGCGATGATTGCCAGGGATTGGCCTCCGCTGGTGGGGAGAATAAAAAGGAGCGCCTTCTTCAGGTTGTCATACACCCCGCGCCCTTCTTTTACAGCATTAATGATGGTGGCAAAATTGTCGTCCATGAGCACCATCTCGGAGGCTTCTTTGGCTGCTTCAGTGCCTTTGATGCCCATGGCCACCCCAATGTTTGCCTGTTTCAGGGCAGGGGCGTCATTCACCCCGTCTCCGGTCATGGCCACAATACGGCCACTGGCCTGCAGCGCCTTGACCAAGCTCAGTTTGTGCTCTGGGCTGGTTCGGGCATACACATCTACCTCCTCAGCCGTCTTTTGAAACTTCTCTTCGCCCATGCCCTCGATCTCTCTGCCGGTGACGGGGGTGCTGTCCAGACCGATTCCAAGCTCCCGGCCGATGGCCTGAGCCGTGGGTGCGTAGTCGCCAGTGATGATCTTGGTGCGGATGCCGGCAGCCTTCGCTTCTCTGATTGCGGCCACCACCTCCTTGCGGGCCGGGTCGATGATTCCTACCAGCCCCAAGAATGTCATCCCGCTTTTAAGGTCATCAAATACCAGGTCATGTTTGTTTTCGTGGACCTTCTTTGCAGCAAGGCCCAGGAGGCGCTGACCTTGAGCGGCAATGCGCTCCATCTCATGCTTCCAGAAGGCATGGTCCAATCGCTCGGTTCGGGTGGGCGTATCCGTGGCTTGATGACTGCACATCTCCAGTATTCGCTCTGGTGCTCCTTTCAGGAAGATGTGGGTTTCCCCCAGGTGGTTGTGGTTCAGGGTGGCCATGTACTTGTGCAGTGACTCGAAAGGGATCACGTCCCGTCTTGGGTTTCGGTCATGCTCCAGGGGGAGTTCGAATCCTGCCTTCATGGCAAGGATCAGCAGGGCGCCTTCGGTGGGGTCTCCTACCACCTTCCAATTGTGGTGGGTCCTTTGCAGGTTGGAGTCGTTGCATAGGAGGCCTGCCTTGAGCATCAGGTGGAGAACTGGCTCATCCTCAGGTCTGACATGGACGCCGTTGATGTTCTCGTTGCTATTATCATGCCCGTCATCCCTGCTCCCCACGCATCTGTTCCCGGCTACGACCTTGGTCTGACCTTTGGCCTCGTCCTCGTCCACTGCCCCGTCCTCGTCTGTCAGAAAGAAATCCCCGTAGGGCTCGTAGCCAATACCGCTCACCATATACTTCCGCCGGCTGGTGACTACAGTCTTGACCGTCATCTCGTTGCGGGTCAAGGTGCCAGTCTTGTCTGAACAGATCACAGATACGGAGCCAAGTGTTTCAACTGCCGGCAGGCGCCTGATGATGGCGTTCTCCCTGGCCATGCGCTGCACTCCGATAGACATGGTGATGGTAATGATTGCAGGGAGCCCCTCGGGTATTGCCGCAACAGCCAGACCAACAGCCACCAGAAAAATTGGGAATGGAGAGTTGCCCAGTAGAAAAACTCCCACCACAAAGATCACGACCGAAGCGAGCAGAATATAAAAGGTGAGAATTTTGCTCAGGTGGTCCACCTGTTTGAGGAGGGGTGTCTGCAAGGGTTCCACTTGTGAAACCATGCCGCTGATGCGACCAATCTCTGTCTTTTCACCAGTGGCCACCACCACACCGTGCCCTTGCCCTTTGGTGACCAGAGTGCTTGAGTATGCCATACAGAATCTGTCGCCCAAGTTTGCATAAGCCTCCACAGGTTGCACATCTTTTTCCACTGGCACGGATTCCCCAGTCAAGATCGACTCATCCACAGCCAGATTCTTCTCCTGCAAGAGCCTCATGTCAGCACTAACTTTGTCGCCCGACTTCAGAAAGACTAAATCCCCCCGAACCAGCTCTTTGGCATCGATCTTTCGTTGCTTGCCATCCCGGAGGACTATCGCCTCTGGGGCGAGCATATTCCTGATTGCGTTCAGGGCCTCTTCTGCCTTGCCCTCCTGGATGAATCCGATGATGGCGTTGATGATCACCACGCCCACAATTACACTGGCATCCACATATTGACCGAGAAGGACTGTGATAATGCCCGATGCCAGCAGCACCATGATGAGCAGGTTGTTGAACTGGGCGATGAAGCGTTTGAAGGGGCTGCGTCCAATCACTTGCTGGAGCTGGTTGGGTCCATCTTTTCGCAGCCTGTCATAGGCATCCGATGTGGAGAGACCATCCCAACTGCTCCCTGTGAGTCCTAATGCGTCGTCTGGACTGATAGCATGCCAATCAGTAGTGGAATTCATTGATGGGGTAGTGATTCTGTTTATATTATTTGGGTCCAATGCTTATCACCTCCTTCCCCTTCATCGCTGAAGAGGAACAATGCTAAGATTTGGGCCTGACGGTGGCATTGGAAAGGGTGTGGCGGTGGATGATTGAATTTAGTATTGGTGGTTGGTGGTTGGTGGTTGGGCACGGCTTCACACATACGTGTCCTTTTAAGGCAAGTAGATTTCCAAAAATTGTTTAGGGCGAGTTGGGTGCACCGCTGACGAAGGGCACGGCATGCCGTGCCCCTACAGGCG
>CAYZFJ010000164.1:0-7371 GCA_964477705.1 uncultured Myxococcia bacterium
AGAGATAGCCAGGGATACCACTGCCGTGAGTACGAAATCGAAGGGCTTAATAGCAACGGGCAACTTGTCAATCAGGTAAATGCTCGGATCGAGGGGCCAGTTAATGCCTGCAATGGCTGCACAGATAAGGAATCCAGTAATCAGGCCCGCCATAATGCCAATCAGCCCGATTACTGTGCCTTGGAGCATGAAGATGCGCATCACCCCTCCGGATGTGGCCCCCATGGATTTGAGGATGGCGATGTCACGCCCCTTATCAAGGATGAGCAGGATCAGGGTGGAGATGATGTTGAAGGACGCAACCAGGATGATGACGAAAAAGATCAGGGAGAGCATCTTCCGCTGCAGGTCCAGGGAGGCGAAAAGGTTTCGGTTCAGCTCCTTCCAGTCCAGGGTGCGGTATGCATGCCCTCCCAGCCTGCTGGCCAGAATAGGCCGGATTAGCTCTGCATCGGCAGGGTCGTAAAGCTGGACCGCAACTGCACCGGCTGCATCTACCAGGGAGAGAATTCTTCTGGCCGGGATGAAGTCCATGAACACCGTATTGCCATCCATCTGTGGATTGCCTGTACTGATCAGACCGGCAACTTTCACAGTATGGTTGGGAGGGTATGGGATGAGTGTGTCGTGAACCGCCATGAGAGGGCCAGCTAGCCCGTTGGGGCCGGCAGTGGTGGCAGGGGTGGTGACAGTGGTGGCAGGTGCGGCAGGGGCGGTTACGTCACTATCATCGGGGATAGGACGGTGACCTACCTGACCATCTTCTTCCACCGGAATAACTGTAGCCCCTTTGGGGGTGATACTGAGCTGATCCCCCACGGCGACGTTCATGGCTTTGGCCAGGTCTACCCCAAGGAGAACACCTGCCGGAACCTCCTCTCTCCCGTAGAAGAAATTGAAGTCAGGGGTGAGGTCATCAGCAGAGCCTTCCACCATGTAATTGGATGGACCGGCTCCTGCCATCTGCGAAGTATAACCGTAAACCAATACCTGCCTTCCCCCGCGGAGCAGAGATGGAGTAGAGCCAGCATGGTTTCTCTCTGCAGCCTGGTTTTCGCCGTTGTCTGGTGTGGAAGGCTTCTTCTCTATAAATGCCTCTCCTTCAATAACAGGGCCAGCGTCAGCTACTATCTGGTCAAGGCGGGCGGCCTCCAGCACTGTGTTTCTGTATTCCAGGTAGGATTGACCGTCCTTGCGGATCAGAAGATGGCTCCCAACTATTGTGCCATTCAGCGAGTCGTGGCCGGTTATGGCAGGATGCACGCCGAGCAGACCGGAATGTTTCAATCCCTGGAATAGACAGGCCCATGATGCGATGAGGATGAGAAGCATGATCAAAACAGGTTTGACTGCAAATTTGCCAGCGGTGCGGCAGGAGTCGCTGGGGGAACTGGGTGCGGGGTTGCTCGTTTCCCGGGAGCTGGGGGCATTGGGGATATCAGGATGATTAGAACCAAGTATGTCTGCAATAGCGACAACGCCACGACGTCTATCACGCCTCTTTGCCAGACCCCTGAGTACATACCACAACAGAATAACCGAGGTCACCGCGCCAGTGATGGCAGCGCATCCCGCGATGACCGTAGCAGCTTTTCGCTGGGCCATGTAGTCCTGAGCCAGCTCTGGGTGAAGCTCCTGCCATGTGGAGATTGTGTAATTATTGTCGCCAAGGGCCCCTTTAACCATGGCGCTGGTCTCCTCGCTCCTGAAGATGTCGTCAACCTTGATCTCAATACCTGTGGCAGTGTCGCTCTGGTTGAAGAACTTCTGTATGTCATACATGTTGGCGTAGGCGAGCTTGCTGTCGAATTCGTTGAACCCGGAAGAGTAGATCCCCACAATTTGGAAGCTGGCGCTAGAGGGGGAGAGGCTGCGCTGACCCCAGTTGTTGGGAGACATGCCTTGGAGGGGACTGACCAGGGTGACCGAATCGCCCACGCCCACACCCATCTTGGCTGCAAGCTCCTTGCCAACGATGATGCCTGGCATGTGGGAGCCAACAGGCTGAGCAGCCCCGTCTACACCTCGGTTGGTGCTGGTCGTGCTGGTCGTGCTGGTGTGACTCTTCAGCCCATCCACATCGCCCCGGATCATGTAGGACTCCAGATCGCTCACCTGAGAGAGCGTGGCAGGATCAACACCTTTCAGCATTACACCAGACATGCTGGTGCCTGCAGAGAGCATCATCTCATGAAAAATGAATGGAGAAGCGCCAAGCACACCCTCCACCTTGTTAGCTCTCTCGATCACCTCTGGGTATTCGGTAAACTCCAGCCCATATTTCATTACCAACACATGGGCGTTTAGACCGAGCACCTTCTCTCGGAAGATCTCCTGGAATCCACCTGTGACAGAGAGGACCACGGTAAGGGCAGTCACACCCAGACAGATACCGAGAACACTGATGAAAGTGATTACGGATATGAACGATTTCTTTTTTGCACTCAGATACCTCAGTGCAATGAAGGACTCGTAAGACAAAGAATTACGCCTTTAGAAATAGTAATAATAATCAGTGCCGTCTACAGTGGGCAGGTGCCACCCGGAGGAGAGCCTCCCAGAATTACCAGCGCTTTTATTCCGATTTGCAGGGTAGCCCACTGTGACTTGATTGACAACAGCTTTCATTGCTTCGGGATTCCCCGTAATCACCCCAAAGGACAATTAGTGGAAGGATTTTGTGGTGGTAATAATGCGGAAATTTTTGAATCTTTATAGAACAGATTTTCCTTTGCCGCCCCCCGACACGGAGCTGGCTGATCTGGCGCTGATAAACCTGTTGAAACCGAGTTTTCCAGCAATTCTGCCAATGACCTTTTTCCAGATTCGATTAATCTGGGGCAAACCCATCCTGTCAGCCATGGTAAGTACTATGGTCAGGTACACTGTGCCAAGCACAATGATTGAAATCACCGCGTGAGGCAGGTTGAATGGATCGAGCCATCTGCTCATGATGCGGCTGAGGATGGCACAGACCATAAAGCTGATCCCGGCCAGGAGCGTGGAACGCCAGGTTACTGTCCAGAGGGAGCGGGGCTGGTAATCGACCTTTTTCCTGTGAAGCAGGAACAGTGCTGCCAGAGCTGTAAGGGTCATCCCCAGGGATGTGGCTACTGGCAATCCTTTAGGGCCGACTGTTTCCCATAATACTTTGTAGAATGGAACTGAGATGAGCACTACCAGGGAGCCAGAAATCATGGGCGTGATAGTATTGCGCATGGCATAAAAGCCGCGCACGGCAATCCCCTGAACGCCCCACGCACCAATCCCTGCTGAGAAGAAGACTAACAGAGCGGCTGTGGCTTGTATGTCAGCGTGGCCGAACTTCCCTCTGCCAAAGATGATAGTGACCATGGGGTAGGCTAGAGCAGCCATTGCGCCTGCCGCTATGATGGAGATCTGGGCTACTGCTCGCAATGAGTCGCCAAGGGTTCTGCCCATCTCCTGAAAACGGTTTTCAGCAAATAGCTGAGAGAGAAAGGGGAGGGCGGCAGCCCCTGCAGCAAATGAGAGCACGCCGGTGGGTACCAGCATGAGCCGACGGGCATTGTTCAGGTGGGTGATTACGCCGGTCATCTCAGACGCAAAGTAGCGGGCAAGCCACTCATCCACACTGAGCAGGCTGAATCCAAGCATCAGGGGAATGGTCATCTTGATGAACTCTATGAAATCAGAATCCTTGATTTTCAGAGAGAAACGGTAGCGGATAGAACGTCTCACTGCGAAGAGGGGCACTGCGAATGGGCCCAAGAAGGCGCCGACCAGTACACCCCAGGCGAAACCTTCGATCCCGCATACACTGTTGAGCAGGAGCCCGCCGGCAATAATGCACAAATTATAGATGAGGGGCGACAGAGCAGGGGCGGTGAATTTCTTTCTTGCGTACAGGGTGGCTGAGATGATCCCTCCCGAAATGAAGAAGATTTGAGCGGGAAGAATAATCCTGGTCATTTTAACAGCCTGGGCCAGCGTCTCTGGGGCAAAGCCGGGTACCAGCAGGGAAACCAGGGCAGGCGCAGCAATCCACCCAGCAATGGTCAAAATAATTATGGCCAGGGTCATGAACGTGATGGTGGTGGAGAAGCACCGCCAGCCTCGGTCTTCGTGTTTTTCTGCCAGGTGGCGGGCGAAAATGGGGACAAAGCTGATGCTCAGCGCTCCCCCGGCCAGCATGTAATTCAATAGGTCTGGAAGTGTGAATGCGGCAAAATAGGAGTCTGTAGCCGAAGTGGCCCCGTGGAGACCAACGATGGCCATGTCGCGCAGAAAGCCAGCGATTTTACTCAGGAAAACGCCCGTGCCCAGGATGAGGGCAGCCACCCCCATTCCCGTTCGTATGTCTCTCCTGGAATCCTGGATGCTGCCGCCGCTCCCGCTCCCGCTACCGTTGCCTTTGCTGGTGCTGTCAGCACTGTTGCTGGGCTCTGCTCCACCACCAGTGGTGATTGAGGCAGACACATCGCTGCCCTCTCTGTTGAAATGACTGGAAGCAGGATTGGTCACATCATCTCCCTTTGATGTTCTATATTCTGCCATTTCACCACGGGCCTTCTTTCATGAGCAGGGCTGACATCAGCTCTTTTGGGGGGAATCGGGGCTCTTCTTCTGCTGCTGGGTGACTGTAGCCTGGGGACGGTTCTTGAAATAGGAGTGGAGTACCTGCCGTACCACAACAGGAGCCCGCACATGCCACAGCTCCCGATTCGCCACCATCGCCGCAACAGCAATTTCTGGTGCATCAGCAGGGGCAAACGCGACAAACCATGAATAATCAAGAAAATCTGGAGATGTACGGGTAAGGGAGCCGGTCTTTCCGGCCACTGAGATGTTCCAGCTTCTGGGCCATCTGGAGAAGGTTCGCCTTGCGGTACCTTCAGATACGGTCTTTTTCATCATCTCAGTAAGAATGGCTGCGGTCTCTGCTTTGACAGGCTGGCTGAAGATGGCCGGTTCGGATGCGAATGATACGGCTCCAGCCTGATTAACAACCTGGTCAACTAAGATGGGCTGCATCATCACGCCCTGGTTTGCAATGGCTGCTGCCAGCATGGCCCCATGCACTGCGCTTAATTCACTGTGCCAGAAGCCGGCGGCGCTTCGTGCCATCTCAATGTTGTCATCTACAGGGATGTCTGCCAGACTGGGCTGAATGGGCATCTCAAAGGGTATTGGCCTGTTGAAACCGAAATTCTCAGCATAGGCGAGGAGGCTCTGGGAATCCAGGTTGTAGTAGGCCAGTTTGGCTGCCATGCTGTTGGCGGAATTGGAGATGATAATCCCCATATCGTTGCATTTGTTATCGCGCCTGGGGCAGCCAACTATGTTCCGTTCGGTTAGCCTGCGCAGTCCCCCGTGATAGCAGAACTGATCATTCGGGTTGAGGGCTCCATGTTCCAGCAGCGCGGCAACGGTAATGATTTTGAATACTGAGGCGCTGGGTGCTGCGGGACGCAGGGGCAGGTTCCAGCCGTCCGGCTCTTCATCCGATTGTGACACCATGGCAAGCACCCGGCCAGTTGCCGGTTCCATGGCCACGATTGCCGCATAGGGAATCGGGAATGGAGAAATGGTTGCGGCAGCAGCTCGCTGCAGTGAAGGGTCCAGGGTGGTCAGGGCCAACTGGCCATTGTCCAGCTCCTGAACGATCCGGCCATCCACTTCCTTGAAGAGTGCAGGGTGCAGCTCGGGAAACAGGCCTTTGACCGGGAGGGGAGCTACAGTATCCCACTGGGAAGGGGAGCGGGCCTGGGCGGCTGACAGAGCCGGTGCAGATAGGGGGTTGTCTTTGAGGGCTAGGCTGTCGTTTTCTGACTCGGGTTCATCATCAAAATCGGGCTCGATGATTGGAGCTTCGGCAAGCTGGGAGGGCTCATCAACCTCGCCACCAGCCACCAGACGGTCTTGCCGCTCATCATAATCAATGGTTCTCGTATCTTCTATGCCCAGGGAATCATCTGTTGGTGATTCATGGCAGCCCCCATCTGTGTCACTGGCACTATTGCCAAACATGGATGGAGTGGCAGCCTTGGGGATCAACGCTGAGAGGGTATGGTCTGTACCATTCGATGAATCGGCGAGCCCGTGGGGGTTCAATTCGGTTGCCCCGGCTGGTTCACTCTGATCTGCTGCAGCGGCAAGCCAGATCACTGCTGCCACAAGGCCGGCAGCTAGAGCTGCCGCTTTTCCCGAATGGTGGCGAGCAGGAGTAGTTTGATTGGTTCTCTGGTGTTTAAGATTTACCCGACTCATGAGCGATAGGCTAAGGTCACTTTGATTCCAAGTCAAAAAAAAGAAAGGCGTCGTATAAACGACGCCTTATCATGGGTGGCGGTACAGGGACTTGAACCCCGGACACAGCGGATATGAGCCGCTTGCTCTAACCGTCTGAGCTATACCGCCTCAGTCCCGAGAGACTGAGAGAAATTAGCGAATTTTGCGCAGGTGTCAAGTAATTTTTTTGTCTGTACCTGCCAGAGTGGGGTTCTGAGCACTCCCAAGTTTGACATCCATATGGTGAGCCCAGCCCGCTTCAGCACAGCCATCCACTCGCCAATAGCACTTCCCGGGCAATAATCTTCACTGACTGTGTTGTCTGACGTGTGGGCCGAAGAAGCAGGGTGACAGCCTACTTGCTCCGCCTGATTGACACATGGAAGATCTGGTGGCCTGCGTCGTTAACGCCATGGAATACCAGTTTCAGCACACTGAGGCTCAGGGTGATTCTGCTGCCGCTCTCGTTCCTGATTATGGCTCTCTCGTCTTCATCCACCTGGAGGACTTTGCACCGTCCAAATTTGGGGTGGATTAACACATCGCCCTTTCTGATCTCCCTGTCTTCTGTCTCCATGTTGTCCAACTCTTCACTTTTGGAGATGGCCTCTCGCCATTCATCATGGAGAGCTGGTAGCTCAGATGCTGATTGGGACTCTTCAGGTTGAGATGGGCTTGGGGCTGGAGCTGGGAAGCCTGCAGTGGCATTGGTGAAAGGGTGCGAATGACCTTCACCCCCGGCAGGGGTATCTGCTTCTTGACTTGCAGCGAATGCCTGCCCCCAGCCGGTGAGGCTACCCTGGGGAGCAGTTGTTTGGGGTGCCTTCGGGTGTTTGGATTGTGTTGCTGATGGATGCTTGGTGTGGGTGTGGGGGGCGGTGTCGGTATGTGTGTGGGGCTGCACCTGTGGTCGCCCCGCGTCACTTTGTCCGCCGTCCTGGACAATAGCCCTTTTGAAATTCTTCCAGAGCGGCAACCCGGTTTGCTGATCCATGCTCCTGAGCATGATTATGTCACCCACAGTTTGTAGGGAAAATTCAACGGCCGTCACACGGGCGGACTGAAGATGGCCCGCTACTACCATCGCCTGCCCGTCCTGCT
>CAYZFJ010000165.1:0-7287 GCA_964477705.1 uncultured Myxococcia bacterium
AGTGATTAAGGTTCAAGGGAATCCACTCTGCCTCTGTACGGGCACGGCATGCCGTGCCCTTCGTCAGCGGTGCACCCTCCCAACAGGCGTTGGGAGGTGTTATGTATTGGGTTTGGTGTGTGGTAGTGGCCCTTCGTGTGCTGGCCAACCTTGCCCCTTGCCGCACCTGATCATCTGGATAGCAGTGACAATGGCTTGTGTTGCAGAGCTGCAATTGGCTTTGCCGGTTCCGGCCAGGTTGTCTGCGGTGCCATGATCGGGCGAGACTCTTATGGCCGGTAACCCTATGGTCATGTTTACGGACTTCTGGTATTCCCACATCTTTAAGGCGGGCAATCCCTGATCATGGTACATGGCCAGGATGCCATCAAGGGAGAGGGAGCCTCTGGTTGCGGCTGGAAAGAGGGAGTCTGCTGCACAGGGGCCGGTAATCCTGTATCCATCCTTACGAAGCCTCTCCAGTGCAGGGATGATGATCTGCTCTTCCTCGTTCCCAAACAGCCCGTGGTCGCCGCCATGGGGGTTAAGGGAACACACTCCGATGTGCGGATCAGGTATTCCCCAGTATTGGCGGAGCCCCTCTCGAAATAATTCCAGGCGGGATGAGATCAATTCGTCAGTGAGGGTGGGGGAGATGGCTGATACTGGTAAGTGGGTGGTGGCAAGTCCGACTCGCAGTGTCTCCCCTGCCAGGACCATCAGTACCTTCTCTGTTGGAATCCCGAATCTATGTGCCAGGTACTCTGTCTGACCTGTGAATGGTTCTCCAGTGGCCAGCGCAATCCTTGATTTGTCAACGGGGCCGGTAACAAGTCCGTCAATCTTACCAGCCACCAGATGGTCCACACCTGCTTTAAGGGCCTGGAACGCGATCTGGCCAGCCAGCTTTAAGCGGTCGAGTGTTATTGACGGAGCAGCAGGTCGAAGCTGCTGGCCGTTAGTCTGGATGAATTCCAGGTATAGCCCGGGTCGGTTTGCTAATAATCTGAGAGGGGCTTCGGGTACTGCCTCCCATGATTCCCTGTCACCGAACAGTACATATCTGATCCCATCAGCACTGGGACGGTTTCCTGCTCTGGTGACGGCTTCCAGGCTGGCAAGAGCCTTAAGTATGACCTCTGGACCAATACCTAAAGGGTCCCCCATTGTTAGACCAAGGGTAATCATTTCGTGTGATCCTCGCTATTGAGCAAGCCGAAGCTACATTATCCGGAACAATGGGCAAGGTGCAAGGCAGCTATGTGTAACCAGCACCACCCAAATTCTGGTGTAGGGGCACGGCATGCCGTGCCCTTTGTTAGCGGTGCACCCAATCTATGTTGCCTCCCTGAACCCTAGAGTGCATGGAAAAATTGGGATTTGTCGGCTGGAGGCCGGCGCTACGAGCATATGGCGAGTGGCAGCAACAGGCTGGGTCACCAAATTGTCGGGTATAAGTATGAAGCTGATTTAAAGGCGAATTTCAACAAAAGCCTTTTGGCGCAGCTCGCTGGTCCACACCTCCATCTGCCTTTGTAGCGCTTTGTTGTAGAGCTCTTCGTGAATTTTAGCCCTCGCATCTGCTTCATCGGCCAGTGTAACAGTCTCTCGCCCTGTCACCTGAATCAGGTGCAGACCGATCTGGGTGCGCACAGGACCCACAATCTTGTTCAGTTCGGCTTTGAAGGCTGCCTCTTCGAAGGCAGGCTCCATGGTCCCTTTTCGGAAACTGCCCAGTGTTCCACCCCGCCTGGCCGAAGGCCCTTCAGACAGGTCTTGGGCCACATCTGCAAAGCTCTCTCCCGAGTTAAGTCGCTCTGCGGCCTTGGCAATCTTTGCGTTAGCCAGGGCTGTTGTCTCCGGGGATGCCTCGGGGGCCAGCATGACCAGAATGTGGCGAGCACTGATCTCGGTCTCAGTGCCGCTGGTACCATACTGTCGGCGGAATTGTTCGTTGACCTGGCTCTCGCTCACGGCAACCTTGCTGCCAATCCGAATCTGGACCAGTCTCGAAGATTGAAGACGCCGGCGAATATCATTCCGGTAAGCTGCCATGGTGGTCCCCTGACTGTGGATCACCTGCTCTAATTGAGCATCGCTCCAACTGTATTGATTTTTAATGTTGTCCACAAACTGGTCCACTTCGCTATCACTGATCTGGATTTGGAGCTTGTTGGCTTCTTGAATGATCAATTCCTCACTGATCATCTCGTCCAGGGTTGAGCGGAGGATCTGGTTTTCGTTGAGGGTTATGCTGTTCCTGTCGTAGGGTTTGCCTGCTTCGTTGTCATCGAGCTGGCTCTCAAACAGAGGTGATGCAGACATCTCCACATCGTGAAGAGTGATCACCTTCTGGTTTACGATCGCTACGATTCTATCTACCAGTTGTCGCTCCGAGGTCGCTCCTCGGGTTGGGGCGGCGGACTTGGTGGTGGGGGCATCAGCCATGGCTGGGGTTGCGACAAGGCTGGTGGAAAGCATGATGGCTAATGCGGGCGTCAATGCCAGAGTTTGTGCCAGTAGCCTGCCTCTGCCAGAGCGACTCCTGGAGTGAGCAGGGGGGGAGTCGGGGTTGACGTTAGCGTTGGAGTTGGCGTTGGAATTGGGAGACACACAAGGGAGGAGTGGAAACATAAGCTAATTCCTCTTAATAGGGATAATCCCTTCAGGTTTATCCAGAAATTTATTGAGCCTGTTCAGGGTGTTGGCGGCATCTTCAGGCTCATGGCCTGAGCCTGCCGGATTGGCGGTATCACCGGCGCTGCCCTGTCTGTCTGTTAAGGCTGCATTGTCCAGCTCTGCCAGCAATTCGTGATGAACCTTGACGCCTGCCTGGGCCTTGAGGTTTTCAATGTAAGTGTTGGCTGCATTCTGTTTCATATCCCGGTACAGGCGGTTCTGGATCTGGGCCCTGACCTGATCAAAAGACCGCTCAACAGCCTTCTTTCTGCCGGTGAGCATCATAATATGCCAAAATTCTCCAGAATTGACAGGCTGGGAGATGGTGCCAGGTGTTTTTAGACTAAAAGCAGCTTCTCGCAAGGCTGGAGCTACATTGACACCAGGTCCTGTCTGGTCGTCATCTTTTGCAAAATAACGCAGATCCCCACCCCGCATCTTGGTCTGCCCGTCCTGGGAGTGTTGGCGGGCAAAGTCAGAGAAGATGCGACGGTAGCTGCTCTTGTCCGCATTGATCTTTTTTTGTATCTGGGAGCGGACCTTAAGCGCTTCTTCTCGGGTGCGAAGGGCGATATGGCTGGCCCGCACCTGTTCCGGTTTGCTGTATTCGCCCGGATTCGTCTGATAGTACTGCCTGAGCTCTTCTTCAGTAATCTGGTCTGGTTTGATCGTATTCTCCATGGCGTTAGCCATTAATTTGCGCACCATGGCCTGTTTGGTGGCCTGTATGACGTCAGGATCCTGAGCCAGGCCTCTACGGGCGGCTTCACTGGCGAGAACTTCAAACTGGACCATCTCATCTAAGTATTCTTTGCGTCGCTGGGAGGAGTTCAGCTTTAGCTGGGTGTATGGTGCCTGGTTTCGCAGGTTCTTCTCAAAATCACCCAGGGTGATCCTGGTGTTACCAATTTGGGCCAGCACCTTGTTTTGCGACAGTGGGCTCAGATTGCTGTCTCCAGCAGGGGCAGGTGTTGCGGTCTCTGTGTTAGTTCCTGTTCCGGCATGGGTGGTGTCGGTTGGACTAGCCGGGGCATTGGCAGCGGCTGTGGCAGCAACAGTTGTTGAGGAGTTGGTCATGCTGCTACCCGCCGTGTAGCCGTCATCGCTCGATCCCCGGGTACACCCATGGACGGTGAACAGGATGGTAAAGGCTGCCGACAGCAGCAGACCGATTGTAGGGGTGACCAAAAAATTTAAGGTAGCCTGGGACCGCATTGACTGCTCCTCCATTGCAGGGTTAGAGATTCTGGGTGTTTTTCCCAATAAACCTCACGATCCTGCTTTCAACTAATACAACAACAGATTTTACAATCTTGGCTATTCCCTCACATCATCAGTTGGTTGATGTTTGGATTATGATGGACATGGACGGTATTGTGGGCCCAAACTCAGCCAATGTCTATTGTTCCGGTTTCCTTCATTATTCCCAGCATTTCTCTCAGTGCATCCTTTACTCTCTCTAAGGGCGGACTATCCAGAGAGGCTGTCCCGATTTCCACCAGACTTGCGCTCAACTTCATCTCAGGGGTAAGACGCCATTTGCGCACCTCAGAGCCGATGAGCTGGATAGCTCCCTTGGGCGTGAGCCTGGGGTTAGAGCCAAGCCCCAGCGTTAGCCGGGTCCCTTCATGGTCCATTTCTACGGTTTCCAGGCCGGCTCGCCGGGCCATGGTCTTGATGCACATCACTTGTGCAAGGGCGCTTACCTCTGGAGGGGGGGGGCCGTAGCGGTCAGCGATCTCTTCAAGCACGGACCACACCTCTTCTTCGGTGGTGGCCATTGAGAAACGCTTGTAGAGCACCAATCTGCTCCCTATATGCGAGATATAGCTCTCGGGCAGGAATGCGCTCACTGGCAGCTTGAGCTCGGGTTCCACTGTGGCGGTGTGGGGTTCTTCACCTTGTGCTGCCTGCACCGCTTCTTCCAGCAGATCCGTATAGAGCTCCAGCCCCACAGAGGCCACATGACCTGACTGGGAGCCGCCCAGTATCTCGCCCGCTCCCCTGATCTCCAGGTCGTGGGAGGCGATCTGGAAGCCTGCCCCCAAATCAGTGAAGCGCTGTAATACGTCGAGACGCATCCGGGCCTCGTCGGTCAGTTTGTGCCGCTCAGGCACCAGCAGGAATGCGTATGCCCGCACCTTGCCTCTGCCAACTCTACCGCGCAACTGGTAAAGGTCGGCCAGACCGAACATATGGGCCTTGTCGATGAACATGGTGTTAGCCCTGGGGATATCCAGCCCCGACTCAACTATGGCCGTACTGAGAAGCACATTAGTGCGACCTTCCATGAAATCAACCATGACCCTCTCCAGGTCCTCTTCTCCCATCTGGCCGTGGCCAACGCCAATGCGTGCCTCGGGAACCAGTTTGCTCAGGTACTCGTGAACCTGGGGCAGGCTGGCGATTCGGTTATGGATGTAGAACACCTGTCCGCCCCGCTTCAGCTCATCCATGATACCCTGTCGGATCAGGTTGTCATCGGGTCTGGTCACAATGGTGCGCACTGAGAGCCGATCCATGGGGGGAGTGGCCATAATCGAGAAGTCCCGCAATCCGGAGATGGCCATGTTCAGTGTACGGGGGATGGGGGTGGCGGTCAGAGTGAGCACGTCCACGTCATGTTTGATGGCCTTCAGTTTCTCTTTGGCGGCTACACCGAACCGGTGTTCTTCGTCGATGATCAGCAGGCCCAGGTTCCTGAATTTCACATCCTTGGAGAGGAGCCGGTGGGTTCCCACAAGAATGTCAACTTTGCCGGCTTCTAACTGGGCCAGTACTTCTTTCTGTTTTTTGAGAGGCACAAAGCGTGACACCAGACCAACATTGACTGGCAGGTTCTTCAGTCGCTCGTTGAAGGTCCTGTAGTGCTGACCGGCGAGCACGGTGGTAGGTACCATCAATGCAACCTGCCTGCCTCCCAGGGCGGCTAGAAGCGCAGCCCTGATTGCCACTTCGGTCTTGCCATATCCAACGTCGCCACACACCAGGCGGTCCATCATGGTGTTGCTGGCGGTCATGTCTGCAATCACATCCTCGATGGCTTTTTCCTGATCCGGGGTCTCGTCATAAGGGAAAGCGGCCTCAAATTCCCGGAACAGATCGTCAGGTTCAGGGTAGATATCCCGATGGTGGCTCTTGCGGGCTGCATACAGCTTGAGCAGGTTTTCAGCGAGCTCCTGGACGTTTTGGCGGACCTTCTGTTTGGTCTTTTCCCACGATGTGCCGCCCAGCCGGTCCAGGCGCACCGAATCGTGGCTACCACCCACGTATCTCTGGACTCCGTGCAGACGCTGTACGGGTACATACAGTTTGTCGTTGCCCTGGTATTCGATGAGCAGGTAGTCGTTTTCGATACCATCCACAGCCAGCTTGACCAGCCCAGCATAGCGGCCGATTCCGTGATCTGCATGGACAACCATGTCTCCAGGTGTCAGGTCGCTGAATCCCACAAAGAGGGCGTCAGCCGATTTTCCCTTGTTCCTGCTGTTGCGGCGGGATTTTTCGCCGAATAGCTCTTGCTCAGAGAGAATAGCCAGGCGATGAACGTCCAGGGTAAAGCCTGAAGAGAGGCTCCCTTCTACGATGTTCAGGCATTCCGGTTTCAGGTTGTCATTGCCGGGGCTATGGATGGTGAAAGGTTCGGTGAGAATCTCGACCTTGAATCCGTGGGGTTTGAACATGTCCCTGAGGCGCAGGCTGCGCCCGTAGGTCCCCGCAGTAATAGCTACCCTGATGCCTTCCTGAAGCAGTTGATGAATATGTCTGGCAACGATGGTGGTGATACCCTCGTTGCGGGTAACACCTGCAATCTGAGCTCTCAGCTCCTTGTGGCTGTCAGAGCCGAACTCTACCTGGGGCACGTCGTGTTCAGGCCAGTTGGGACTGACAGTAAAGCCAGCGGTGCGCAGCCGGATTTGTTCAGTCAGGTGCTGCAGCACCTCATGGTTGGGCAGGCACATTTTGTCAGGGGGAAAGAGCAGCTCGCCTCCGGCCTGGACCCTACCGTTATGCTCGTCATTAAGGGTGTCCCAGTCGCTTTGTAGCTGGTCCGCAATGGCATCGGGATCATCCAGGATTATTATTGGCGTGTTCCATAGGTATGACTTTAAGGGTTCCAGCTCATGGAAGGCCGGCAGCAGGCGTTACATGCCAGAGAAGCGGAGCTTGTTGTCCAGGTCGTTGAGGGCGTTTTTCAGTCTGCTGGAGGGGATACGCAGGTGATCAGCCAAATTCACCAGCTCGTTCCTTGCCCGTTCCAGTGAGGTGTTATCAAATGTCTCTTCTCGCACAGGGCAGATGTGGAATCGCTCCAGCTTCTCTCCGGTTCGCTGGGTTTCTGGATTAAAGAAGCGGATGGTCTCTATCAGGTCACCCCAGAGTTCGCACCGGACAGGCTGCTGGTAAAGGGGCGAGAATATGTCTATTACGCTGCCTCTGATTGAGAAAGTGCCTGGTTCCTCAACAAGGGGAACTCGAAGATAGCCAGAAGCGACTAGCTGCCGTCCCAGCTCATCTCGTTCAATCTCTTCGTCTTCTTCGATGATGATGGTCAGCCTGGTGAGGGCTTCCCTGGGAATCATCAAGGAGGACAGGGATGAGGCGGAGAGCACCACGTGGTCGATGGGG
>CAYZFJ010000166.1:0-6851 GCA_964477705.1 uncultured Myxococcia bacterium
GATCTTGGCAGTTGGGGCCCTGATGGGAACGATGAGGCTGTGCTTTTAGCTGAGGGCTCAAGTGGCAGCGGTGGCGATGGTGCGGGCGGGGTTGAGCCCTCGATGAGGGGCGGTAATGGGGATTGCACCAGTGCCCTGGAGCAGGTCTGCAGGCAACTGGGTGTGCCCTTGAGTATTGTAGAGTGCGACCATCTCTCTCCTGAGCAGATCAGAAATGACAAGTCCCCCTGCTTTGTGTGTGCCTGGCACAGGCGGAAAGCATTGTTTACTGAGGCAGACAGGCTGGGATGCAATCTGGTCGCTTTGGGCCATCACCAGGATGACGCTGCCCAAACCCTGCTCATGAACCTTTTCTGGCTGGGCAGGCATGAAACCATGCTACCCCGACAGGTGATGTTCGGTGGACGCATAACCATAATCAGGCCACTGATCAATGTGGACGAGGAGCAGGTTGCCCGGATCGCCACCACATTCAGGTTTCCAGTATCAAGCTGCCTCTGCTCCTTCGCAGAAAAATCGAACAGGGAGGTTGCTGCAGGTGTGATTGAGCAGATGCGAAATCAGGGGTGCGGCCAGATTACTGGTAATCTCCTTCGTAGCACTCTTGATAAGAGTGGTCATCTATCGGACGGTTATCCACCCCGTAACAGGGATGGGATGCCCCCATGGGAAAATGGGAGGAGCAAATAATAATTATCATCAGTGGTTCGGGATAAAAGAAGCATGGTGAATTGTTTGGTCTTGGGCACCAATGGCATTGCTCCATCTATAACCGATACGGTCTCTGTTTCCAGTGCTCATTTTGATATTTTTCCCATTTCTGGGGATACTTTCGTGAATGAATAATCGAGGCAACAGAAGGCCGAAATCAGGGCCAGTTCCAGGGCAGAATCGCTCTACCTATGTTCAGCGCAGAGAGCTTGCCTCCATAGAGCGTAAACAGATCCTTCTCTTCTGCCTTCTGGCTCTGCTGCTTCACCTTCCCATGCTGGAGCTTCTCAACTTCTCTATCAGGTTCCAACCGGAACCTGTGAAAGATTCCCGGGTGGAGTTTACCGAGGTGATGCTGGTGGCGCCCGCTGATGCGGATCGCATGAGAGAGGACCAGCAGAAGCGGAAAATCCTGGAGGAAAAGCAGAGAGAACAGGAGAAGGAGCGAGAGAGAGACAAGGGGCAGGTAGTGGAGTTGGGGCGAGTGGTGGAGCAGAGGCCGCCCGACAAAGATACCCGCTTTCTTGCTGAGGTGGATAGTCGGGTCGAGCGAGAGACCCGTAAATCAGGGGAGAAGGGTAGTGCTCCTGCGGCAGTTGTCCCACCGCCACCAGCCCCAGTACCAGCCCATGAGCAGGCGGAGGCCATGGTCGCACCAGAGACGGAGGAGCGGGCACAGGTTCAAGAACAGGCGCCTCCTCCCGCCGACAACACGGCCGTACCCCATCCATCCCTGGAGATATCACCCCCTTCTATGGTCCGCTTCAACCATGGGCTGCTCCCAAGGGAAGACATCCTGAAACTGGATTCCATTAATCTTGACCCGCTGGCCACCCTCCAGATGCCTGAGAAGCATGTGCCCAAAACCGCTCCTTCATACTCCAATCTGTTGCCAGGCAAAGAAGCACCCCATCCTACAGCCATGAGACCGTCCCCAAACCATATGGAAACCTCTGGTGGGACCAGTGATTATCTAGCTGATGTGGAAGAAGGGGATGCCACCATGCTCAATGCCCGCCAGTTCACTTACTGGTCATTCTTTCAGCGGATCAAGGATAATGTGCGAGCCCAGTGGAAACCGATGCTTGAGTATAGGAGGCGGGATCCAACAGGTCAGGTTCACGGCGGCAAGGACAGGGTTACGGTATTGAAGGTGATGCTGAAGGATGATGGTACCCTGATGGATGCTTTTGTGATCACTGAGAGTGGGCTCGATTTTCTGGATAGGGAGGCGCTTAAGGCGTTTGAGAAGGCTCAGCCTTTTCCGAATCCACCTGATGGTCTAAAGGATGAGAATGGGGTAGTAACTTTCCAGTTCGGATTTTATTTGGAGATCAATAACAAGCCAGCAATTCGCATGTTTCGGCTTGGGGGCTAGGAGAAGGTGCAAGGGGCAAAGTGCAAGAGGCAAGGTTGACAGAACCTGGCAGGTTAGCCGTTACCTCGGGAGTTCTGTCATGGGGCAGCCATCACCTGAGCAGCGGCTGCGATAAATCGGTCCAACTGCGCCACGGTGTGCATTTCGGTGGCATTCACCAGTACACAATCAGCAAGCTCCGGGTACCACCTGCCCAAGTCCAACCCGCCCAAAATCCCCAAGGCCTTCAACTCCTCAAGAAAAGTTGTCGCCCCTTTACCCCCAATCCGAATCACAAACTCATTAAAAAACGGGGTGTTGTTGAATTTGCCAGTAATCCCGGTCACAGCACACAACCCATCCTTCAGATAATGGGCAGCGGACAGATTGCTCAGGGCCAGCTCACGGAAGCCTTCTTTGCCACACAGGGCCATATAGACTGTGGCCATCAGTGCACAGAGGTTCTCATTGGAGCAGATATTACTGGTGGCTTTCTCTCGCCTGATATGTTGCTCCCGGGTGGACATGGTAAGCACATAACCACGGTTCCCGTTGGTATCGGTGGTTTCACCTACCAGTCTGCCAGGCATAGTGCGAGCGTGCTCCTCCTTGCAGGCAAACATGCCCAGCAGAGGGCCTCCAAAGGCCATGGGGATACCCAGGGATTGTCCCTCTCCTGCTACAATGTCCGCACCCAGTTCTCCTGGCGACTTGATTGCTCCAAAGGCCACCGGCTCAGTAAAGGCACAGCAGAGCAGGGCCCCATGCTTATGGGTGATGCGGGCGATAGCCTCTACATCATCCAACAGACCAAAGAAGTTGGGGAACTGGATCACTACCGCAGCCACATCTTCGCCAGATGCCCCTTTACTGTCCGGGGTGGAAGCAGCGTTCCCCAAATTGTCCTGAAGGGCTTGCTCCAGGCGCTCTAAGTCAATCAATCCATTGGGCGATGATGACAGGGTCTGGAATTGGCCATCCAGATAAGTGTGGAGCACTGACCGGTACTCGGGGTGGAGACCATCACTGACAATTACCCTCTCTCGCTTGCGCCCAATTCGTTTTGCCTGGAGCACTGCTTCAGCCACTGCTGTGGCGCCGTCGTACATGCTGGCATTGGCCACATTCATGCCAAGCAGCCCAGCGGTCATGCTTTGAAACTCAAAGATGGCCTGCAATGTGCCCTGGCTCACTTCTGGCTGATAGGGGGTGTATGCGGTAAAAAATTCACCCCTGGAGATAATTGCATCTACGGCAGCAGGGATATGGTGGTAGTAGGACCCTCCACCAAGAAATGAAAGCAGACCTGTAACTGTGCCTGCGCCTGTGCCACTGCTCTCGCTCGTGCTCTCACTACCGCTTCGGCTTCCACACCCAACTCCCCTGGGATCACATCCATGGCAGACATTGCGGCCTGCCATGGTCTCCATATGATCCAGCAGCTCCTTCTCTCCCAGTGGGGGTGGCAGATCCAGCGGGCTGTTAAGGCGCAATTGTGAAGGAATGGTTGCAAACAGATCGTCCACGGATTCAGCGTTAATCTGTTTCAACATCTCTGCCTGTTCGGCAGGGGTATTGGGATGGTATCGCATTGGTGTTAGCCTTCCAGAGGCCAGCATTGAGGTGTGAGCAGGCCAATATTTTGCTGCAGTGCGAACCGATACCAACCGATCAGACAAGCTGCCCAAGGCTGCTCTCTGAAGCCCCAAATTCCATAATCTGCTTACTATCTATTCAGGTCAGGGAACTATCCGGCTGCTGCTGCAATAGGGCACATCTGCTGCACACCATCAAGTGCAAACCTGTCTTAGTCCTGCTCGGCGATATATTCAGCGTACTGATCGCTATCCATCAGGTCTTTCAGCTCGCTCTCGTCCTGTGGCCGAATCCTGAGTAGCCAGCCCTCACCATAAGGGTCGTCATTGAGGATTTCAGGGCTGTCTAGCAGGGGTTCATTGCTCTCAACGATCATGCCAGAAATTGGAGCAAACAAATCAGAAACAGTCTTAACGGATTCTACGATCCCGACAGTCTCCTCTTTGCGTACTTCCTCTCCATCCTTGGGCAGTTCCAGGTAGACAATGTCGCCTAACTGGTCCTGAGCGTAGTCAGTAATTCCGATGGTTACCAGGCCGTCATCTTCTTGCCGTACCCACTCATGTTCTTCTGTGTACTTCAGATCCTCAGGGAACTCCATATGAGCCTCCATGCACTCTTAAATCAGGTTTCAATAAGGACGCTTGTAGAATGGGGTCTTCACTATCTTTACCGGAACACGTTTTCCGCGTATTTCCACTTCGAGTGCTGTCTCCGGTTGAGTAAATTTCGCATCCACATAAGCCATCGCTATGGGTTTACCAAGTGAAGGTGAAAAGGCGCCACTGGTAATATGACCAACCTTTTCATCTCCAACGAACAATTCATTTTCATGCCGGGCGGCAGACCTGCCCTTCACTTCCAGTCCGACCAGCCGGCGGTTCACACCGCCCTGCTTCTGGACCTCCAGGGCGCTTTTGCCGATGAAATCACCCTTGGCAAATTTCACCAGCCAGGCGAGACCAGCTTCCAGGGGGGTGGTAGTCTCATCGATGTCGTTGCCATACAGGCAATATTTCATTTCCAGACGCAGGGAATCCCTGGCCCCGAATCCACAGGGAATCAACCCCTTCTTTCCGCCCACAGCCAACAGGGTATCCCAGATAATACCCACCGATTTGGCCGGAATATAAAGCTCAAAGCCATCTTCACCCGTGTATCCGGTACGACTGATGATCGTATTGGAAATGCCAGCTACAGTGCCGGTGGCAAAGTGAAAGGGTGCAATATCTTCCAACCGGATTCCGTCATCAACCAATTCGCCCAGTATCTCCTGGGCCAGTCTCCCCTGCAGGGCAACCTGCCCAAAGTCATCGCTGCGATCGGTGATGGTGCAGTCCGAATTCCGCTCCGCATTCTTCAGGAACCAGCTCAGGTCCTTCTGCCTGGTAGCCGCATTGACGCACGCCATATAGCGGTCACCACCCATATTATAGATGACCAGGTCATCGAGGATTCCCCCATCAGGGTTGCAGCATACCGTGTACAGTGCCTGTCCTTCAATGATCCGGGAGAGGTCGTTGGTGGTCAACTTCTGGAGGGTCTCCAGTGCTCCCGGTCCTTCGAAGAAAATCTCGCCCATATGACTCACATCAAATAGCCCACATCGCTCACGGACTGCATTGTGCTCATTGATGATGCCCGAATACTGAATGGGCACATCCCACCCGCCAAACCCCGCCATTTTAGCGCCCAGCTTGACGTGAGCGTCATAGAGGGGAGTGCGCCTGTTCGAGTGTTCTTCCACAGCGCTATGTGCGTGTGCGGCTGCTGGCTGATTTGGTGTTGTCATCATGTTATCCGCTTTGTCCCCCCAATGGATGCCCATAATACGGGAAAAACAGTGGTCGTCAACACGTCTGATATACATCTTGGCGACTGGGTATCAAAAAGATTATTTTCGACTCTGAACTATTTACATTCAGTAGCGAGTTGAGCCAATAAATTTTTTTCGGTTTTTATTTTCTGGTCCGCTTCCAGCTCGCATTATTCGTGCACGGCCACAACAGCAGTCCTGTTATCAATTCATCAGCATGGTGATTAACAGGACCATACAACCCAACGAAATTCAATACCGTATTTACGCTTTGTCAGTTTTAATTCCATGAATCATGACAGTTTGAATTATGGAGCCCATGGTTTGGCCCAGTCAGGGGTTAAGGCTTGTCTGCCGCCCCTGTTGGGTTGTGGCGGCTTTGACCGTGTTATCAAGGAGCATGGCCACG
This sequence comes from uncultured Myxococcia bacterium, assembly GCA_964477705.1. Lineage (GTDB taxonomy): Bacteria > Myxococcota_A > JAVEVO01 > JAVEVO01 > CAYZFJ01 > CAYZFJ01. Next base: position 5,890 of record CAYZFJ010000166.1, read on the forward strand.
GTCATGGGGCCAACACCGCCAGGAACGGGAGTGATCCATGATGCACGCACACTGGCTTTGTCAAACTCCACGTCGCCGCAGATGGTGCCATCGGCCTGTCTGGTGATGCCCACGTCAATGACCACCGCTCCATCTTTAATCCACTCGCCTTTAATGAGGTTCGGCTGACCTACGGCTGCCACCACCACGTCTGCTCTAGCGATTTCGCCAGCCAGGTCCCGGGTTCGGGAGTGGCAGGTGGTCACTGTGGCATTGCGGGATAGCATGAGGGCGGCGGCGGGCTTGCCCACCAGGTTGCTCCTGCCTACCACTACTGCTTTCTGCCCGGTCAGGTTAAGCCCAGTGTGTTCCAGGAGGACCATTATCCCTGCTGGTGTACATGGGACTAGGTGAGGCACGCCCATGGCCAGTTTACCTGCGTTGCAGGGGTGAAGTCCGTCTACATCTTTGTTGGGGTTGATTGTCTCTATGACCTGATTGGCATTGATGTGGGCGGGCAGGGGGAGCTGTACCAAGATTCCATGCACCTGTTGGTTCTGGTTCAGTTTTTCAATTTCTGTCACAAGGGCTGCCTGGGTGATGTCTGCAGGGAATCTTAGAGTACGGGCACAGATCCCAGTCTGTGAGGCTGCCCTGTCTTTCATGCGCACGTAGATGACGGAGGAGGGGTCATCGCCCACCAGGACAACTGCCAGGCATGGGTGTATGCCTTCGGTTTTTAGATGTTTTACTTGTTCTGAGAGTTCTGCTCGTAGTTTGGCGGCGATCTCTTTGCCATTCAGTATTTTTGCCTTCACTTGGCCTCTTTCTCTTTGTGCTCTGATCTTGGAAACCATAGGGCACGGCATGCCGTGCCCCTACAGCGGCAGGGGGGGGGAGTAGCCTAGCCCCGTGCTCGCCACCAGCTCCGTGCCCCTACAGCGGCAGGGGGGGGGAGTAGCCTAGCCCCGTGCTCGCCACCA
>CAYZFJ010000167.1:0-6829 GCA_964477705.1 uncultured Myxococcia bacterium
GGAACGCCGGCTTCCAGCCGGCATCTTACCCGGCATCTTCAGAACAATGAAGATGCCCTCAAACAAACCGCATGTGTAGGGGCAGAGGTGATTACCTTGTCCCTTGCGTATCCCACTGCCGGTACCCTCTAAGCCCAGAACCGTGTTCCCTCTGCTTTAGACTTGCCACTCTAAATGTGAAGGCAACACGGTGCCCTGGAGGGCGAGCGCCGCTCGCCCCTACATCGACGAAGTCATCTAGGATAGTGTGCAGGGTCCATAGGGAGCAAGCCACTTGTCCCTTTTCACTGGCAGCCGATGCGTTTGACCGCATCCTGTGTGCCTGGAGCCAGCCGTGATGCGGGGCTGATCTGGAGCAGCTTTTTCAGGTGGGAACAGGCCATGTCTATCTTGTTCTCATTCAGATAGATGTGGCCTAGATAAAAATGGGGATCCCCCAGCCCCGGGTCCAGTTGGATCGCCTTGAGCAGGTTCTCTCGCGCCTGCTGGTGATTGTTCTGTCTGAAGAAGCTCCGCCCCGCCGCATAGAACTGCTCGGCCTGGGCCTTCTTGGCTTCTCGACTCATGGCCTGGGATGCGGAATCTTCACCGCTGCTCTTGCCAGAGGCTGTGCTGCCCGATTGGGTCTGTGATGGACTCTTGGATGCACTGCTACTGGTGGAGGGAGCTTTGCTACTACCTCGCCGGCTGGTGCTCCCTGAAGGAGCGTCTCCCGCCGTGCCAGTAGCCACCGTTCCCGCAGTGGCAGACCCTCCAGCCTTATCACTGGAGCTGGTTGAGGATCTGGTGGTGGTGGCAGAGGCAGAGGCAGTTGTAGTAGTACCCTTGGCAGATCTATCATCCGCAGGCTTGGCCACCTGCCTTTTCTTCTCTCCAGCTTCATCAGCCTTCTTGAGGGCCAGGGATGCCCTGATCTTCAGCCGCATGGCCTCCCTGTTATCGTTCTGCACCTTCAGGATCTCATCAGTGTAGTCTATAGCCCACTTATAGTCCTGGTGGTTAAAGGCATCCTCGGCAGCCTGCAGTCGATTGTGGATGAATTCGGCCTTTATCTCGGTCTCAATCCGTTCAGCTTCAGGCCGATATACGCTGTCTGGACTGATGCGGGCAAGAACCTCCATCACCTCTTTAAGGCTATTCTTAGCTGCCAGTTCGGTGAGCTGCCGGAACAGGTCCCTGTTAGTCAGCTCCTCAGCAATTTTTGTCTTAAGGAGGGTTGCCTCTTCAGAGTCAGGGTTCTCCTTGAGCAGTCGATCAACCAGGTCGGTGGCACCTGCCCAGTTCCGCTCATCCATCAGTTCATTAATTCTGGACAGCAACGCTTGCTTTGGTGTTGCCGACTCCGGGTTGTTCAGATCCTCATCCAGATTCATCTCCAGGGCGAAGTCAATGGTATCCCCACCATTGCTTTTGCCCCTGACAGAGCCAACTGTGCCCTTTGTTTTTGAAGCTTTAGCGGCGAGCCCTGAAGCCCCTGTCTTATCCTCACCATCCTTGCTGCTGGGCAGAAAAACCAGGGTAAGCCCAATGGCAAGGACTCCCACCACCGCTGCGGCGATGATGATGGGGAGCCGGGTTCTTCTCCCTGTCGCTGCTCTGTATCGGCCAGTTGAATTGGCACCGTTCTCCCAGTCCTCAACTGGTTCATACCCCGGAAGCACAAACCTCAGGTCCAGCGCTCCTACTCCGATTATATCTCCGCTCTCCAGGTCCTTAGCGCCGATCTCTTCCTCATTTACCGTGACAACCGATTGTCCACAGGCTAACAGAGAAAACCGGCTCCCGTTGTTGAGGATCTTCGCATGTTTGGCGTTGACAGTGGGGTGGTCGAGAATAATGTGGTTATCTGGAGCGCTGCCAATGAAGATTTCTGGATTTTCCAGCAAATGTCTGGTCTCCAGCCCACCATCCAGAGCTTTCTGGATTAGACATGGCTTGTTAATCCGGTGTTTATGAGCACCGCCCGCCCCGTTACCCCTTGTTCCAGAGAGCCTGTTGTTCAAGGTGGTCGTATGGCTGCCGCCACCAATGGCAGGGTAGGTGTCGTTGCCGGTGATCACTATACGGGGCTGGGTGCTTCCCGCATCGTCTCCGTTTTCATTGCCCTGCAGATACTCAGGAAGATCCTTGACAGTGATCCGGTAATCCCCAACCTGGATCTGATCCCCCTTGCGCAGGATGTGGACTCCCTTTACCCTGATGCTGTTGACCAGTGTGCCGTACCGGGAGAGGTCATCCAAGAGCAGGCAGTTTGAATGGATTCGTAATCGGGTGTGGATTCTGGAGATGTTCTGATCTTCAAGGCGGATACCCTGGCCGGGATTACGGCCTATAGTCAGCTCGTCACCGGTGACTGCAACTTCGCGGGTATGTCCCTGGTCGTCCGCGATGACTAGTCTGTACATATGGTAGCTTGCCTCTGATAATCATAATGGTAAAACATGAATGTGCGCTCCAAACGGACGGATTATACGTGTTTCCCTCTCATATGGCAACCCTGCGCTACTTGTGCTGCAATTGTGTGGGGCTTGAACTGGTCGTGGACCACTCTTCCTTATGAATTCTAAATATGGAAGCTGTCTCGCTGGGAGGTTTCCCTTGTGCAGGTAATGTGCTTCCTGATATGAACATGCATGGTTTAACTGTTTGATTGATTTGGTCTGCACAGGGCATCAAAATTGTTGGTTCATGAATGAACCTTCCCCTTAAAAGGGATGGTTGACATATTCGGGGTTGAGGATATTCTGGGGTAACTCGATTCAGGAGTGCTGATAATAAAGTTGAAGCAGTTTAGGAGGAATTGATGGCAGAAAATATTTACGAAGCATCCGATGCCACTTTCGATGCGGAAGTGGTGCAGTCAGCTATCCCGGTGCTGGTTGATTTCTGGGCCCCATGGTGTGGTCCATGCAGGGCGATAGCCCCAGTCATCGAGGAGTTGGCCAACGAATATGTTGGCAGGGTTAAGTTCGCAAAGGTGAATGTGGATAATAACCCCGAAATCTCTACCAAGTTCCAGATCAGATCCATCCCTTCTCTTCTGCTTTTTAAGGGTGGGCAGGTTGTGGGGCAGATGGTGGGTTCTGTTCCAAAGGCTCGCTTGGTGGAGTTCGTGAACAGGGCTCTATGATTGTTTGTTAATGAAAGATCACGACCGATTACACCCCCAGTCTGCCTTCATTGAGAGCAAACACGATCTTGAAAAGTACCTGAACCTGACTGAGACGGAGCTCAAGGCACTGGAACTGATTGCTCAACCGGATTCAGACCGGCTCCCCCTGCGGGTTTCCTCATATTATGCATCTTTAGCCGATCCGGATAATCCTCGATGTCCGGTGCGAAGGATTTTTGTGCCTGATGGGTTAGAGTGGTGTTCAAGCCCTGGCGAGCAGGAGGACCCGCTCCAGGAGGAGCAGAATGTGGTGGCCCCTGGCTTGATCCGTCGTTATAGAGACCGGGTGCTGATGCTGGTGACCGATCAATGCGCCACCTACTGCCGTTTCTGTACCAGGGGTAGGTGGACTGGACGAAGACGGGGTACGATCAGCTCTCAGGAATTGGGAGAGGCAGTGTCATGGCTTGCGGCTAATCCGGAGGTTGAGGAGGTGCTGCTCTCTGGGGGCGATCCCCTCATGCTGAGTGACAGTAGGCTCGATTGGCTGCTGGAAGCGGTTAAGTCGGTTGGGTCAGTGAAGCGGATCCGGATTGGAACCCGTATTCCAGTTACCCTCCCGTCTAGAATCACCCTTGACCTGGTGGGAATCCTGAAAAAATACTCCCCAGTTTTTGTATTGACCCATTTTAATCACCCTGCCGAGATTACCGCACAGTCTGCTCAGGCTTGTTCATTGTTCGTAGACGGTGGCGTTCCTGTTGAAAACCAGACAGTCCTGCTCAAGGGAATCAACGACTCAGCTCAAGTTCTAGGCAGCCTGTTTACCGGGCTTCTTAATATGCGGGTGCGACCCTATTACCTGCATCATTGTGATCCGGCACCCGGCACCCATGCCTTCAGAACATCCATCAGCACCGGGGTGTCTATCATGGAGAGCTTGAGACGTGACATATCCGGGCTTGCTGTTCCCTCCTATGTGATCGATCTCCCCGGTTCGGGAGGCAAGGTGCCCCTGCTGCCCGGCTACCTTACCCGGGATGGCTGTGGGCAGCAGGTCAGCATGAGGGGTAATGACGGTAAAAACTACAGAGTCGTAGATTAGGAAACCTTGCCGGTTGTACTGGCACTGCGTGTCGCTGCATGCCGTACCCATCCCGCTCTCCTCTTTTCACTTTCTACCCCCCCCCCACTTCCCACCAAATGCCTTGCAAAGGTCAGGGGAGCACAGGTATTGTAACCAATTCTCCTAGTGATGGTGTGCCTGTGCAGCATTGTCATCTAAGAGACTCTGTCTCGCAAAAAGCTGGCAAAGCTCTTCTCCAATAAGATCCTTCTGCTATAAAGGCGGTTTGTTTATATGATTTTTCGTCAAGTCACCACACTGGTACCGTGGTTTATATGGACTCTGGTGCTGGGTATGATTGGTAACATGTTCCTGTTGCCCCGACTGGGTATGGCTGCAACTCCGCCCATTCTGGCGGCTACCACACAGCCACACATGACCGCACCACAATCCGCATTTGTAGACAACGTCGAAAAATCAGCTTTGCTCTACCTGGAGGAGCAGGGACTATGGAAGCAGGCCCGCTCTATCAAAACCAGCTCTGGGGCTTCCACCGCCCCATCCACCCCGCCCTTCAGAATTGAACTGCTGCACCGCTCCACCATCCAATCCCCGGGTGGATACAAAATAGTGACCTTCCAACCTCATGTGGATAACCTGCCCATCACCAACCGCACGGCCAGGGTCTACCTAGATAAGCACGATAGGCCCGTATTCAGCACTGGCTCTCTAGAGCTGCCAGCCGCAAGCTCAGTCGAGACTATCCCTGCGTTGGACAGCCCCCAGAAGGCGGCGGTTGCCGCTCGCAACATATTAGGTATTACACCTTCGCAACTGCGGGGGGATCCGCTCGTTGTGCGGATGAATATTGCCGATCAGGATTTGATCCATGCCGCATGGCAGGTGGTCCTGCCTTTGACCACTTACAGGGATGTGGCCCTTATCTTCAGCGCTTCTACAGGCAGGTTGCTCTCAGCCGGCCCAATCAATTTAGATGCTAGAGGCAGGGTATATGCCAGCAGTCCGGCCGTGAGCAGCCTCATAGAGACCGAGCTGCCAGACCTGTATCCCGACGAAGGCCGCCTGATGGGGTCCCATGCCCAGGTGTTTTCATGCCTGGTGAGTGGCAATGCTTGCGAGGCAGGAGTCCAGGCTGTGCCCGATGCTCAGGGGAATTATCTCTTCAGCCCTCAGCTCTCCAACGCCACCGCTCAAGACCCATTTGCCGAGGTGCAGGCCTACTATCATGTAAACCGAATCAAGCACTACCTGATGGGGCTTGGTCTTGAGCCGTCTCAGCTGCCTGAGTTCCCTGTGGTGGTTAATATTCCCGGCATGGCCAATGCGGCCTATTCCCCCTATGATGGTGCCCTGCTGTTCGGGGTCTGGTACACCAACTTTGCATACGATTCAGATGTAGTTTATCACGAGTATGTTCATGCTACTATCGACCAGATTAATCCTATGGACATCCGCTTTGACTATGCGGGGATCAACTATATTCCGGCAGCCATGAATGAGGGGATGGCGGACACATTCTCCAGTCTGCTGGCTGGCGACCCGATTCTGGGTGAGTATGTGGGCGGAGGGCAGGGTATCCGTCGTATGGATGGCAACAAGACATGCCCCGAAGACCAGATCGGTATGCTCCATGATGATGGCATGCTGTGGGGCCAGACCGCATGGGAGCTGCGGGATATTCTCGGTGATGACGAAGAAGCCAGAGGGGCTCTGCTGTGGGATGTGCTGAATCTGGTTGAGCCTGAAGAAGGCTTTAAATCATTCGCTCAGGTGACTGTGGATGTGGCCACGGAGCGATTTGGCGAAGAGGTGGCTCTCCAGGTGAGCGAAATCATGGAGCGTCGTGGACTCTTTGAGTGTGGCCGGGTGGTAACCCTGGAGCCAGGCAGGTACAGGGATGGCATCAACCTCTCTGCAGGAGATCTGTTCAGCTCAAGTGAGATGAATATGGCTGTTCCAGGCTTCCTCCAGTTTAAGGTGGTGGTTCCCAAGGACACCCAATATATACAGGTGGAGTTTGGTGCAATCACATCCGGACTGGAGCCGGCAGACTACAGGCTGTATATGCGCAGGAACGCTCCCGTGGGCATAGATATCAATAACTATGGGACTATGCGGGTCGAGGCTGACAAGAACCTTACCTCTTTTGGAGGTAGATTTGATGTAATGGGAGATTTTGGCGGTAATCTGATCCCGGGGGATTACTATTTTGCCACCATCAATGATGATAATGACACCTACCAGTTCAGCATCCGCCATGTCTTGGTTCCTGTGGAGCAGGAGGACCCTGATGTTGGGGTTGAGCCAGCCGATGTGGGTGTAGATGACGAGTGGGATGGGGGTGATGAGGCCGATGGGGCGCTTATGGATGGGAGCCTGGATGATGCCGAGAGCGACATGGACGGGGCTGTTTTGCTGCCATCCAAGGTTAAGGCCGACGAAGGGTGTGCCTGTTCAGTCGTGGTTTCTGGGAAGAGCAACAGTCAAGGAGCGGGTTCGGGAATGCCCGGGTTTGTTCTCCTGCTCGCAGGCCTGGCTGTGGTGGGGATGGTTGTTAGTGTCAGGCGCAGGCGCTGAAGCCGTGGCAGATATTATAGCGTTTGAGCGATTGAGCAGTCGAGTAGTTGATT